>CACDQA010000055.1 GCA_902554745.1 uncultured Pelagibacteraceae bacterium | reverse complement strand
TATTGATGAAGGACAAGGATTTAAAGAAAAAGACACGTCAAGAATATTTAAAAGATTTTATAGTAATAGACCTGAAAAATTTGGAGAACATTCAGGCTTAGGTTTAAATATAGTAAAAAACTTGGTTGAACTCCACGATGGTGAAATTGTAGCATCTAATCGTATTGATAAAGAAGGAGCAATGATAGAGATAAGATTTCCCAATGTTTAATCATTTCTTGATAAATAAATACTTAGCTGTATAAAGCTTGCCATGGAAGATTATAAAGTAAAAGACATTGCTCAAGCTGAATTTGGTAGAAAAGAAATATCAATAGCTGAGAGTGAAATGCCTGGTTTAATGGCTTTAAGAGAAGAGTATTCTAAAGAAAAACCATTAAAGGGTGCAAGAATTATAGGATGTCTTCATATGACAATTCAAACGGCTGTACTAATCGAAACCTTAGTTGCATTAGGTGCTGAAGTTCGTTGGTCTTCTTGTAATATTTTTTCAACTCAAGATCATGCGGCTGCTGCAATTGCAAAGGCTGGGATTCCTGTATATGCCTGGAAAGGTGAAACTGAAGAGGAATATTTATGGTGCATTAAACAAACTATAGTTGGAAAACCTGACTGGAAGCCTAACATGTTATTAGATGATGGTGGAGACTTAACAGCTATCATGCATAACGAGTATCAGGATTTAATGAAAGATATTAAGGGTGTCTCAGAAGAGACTACCACTGGAATTAAAGCACTAAATAAAATGGAAAAAGATAAATCGCTTTTAGTTCCAGCAATAAACGTGAATGACTCTGTCACAAAATCAAAATTTGATAATTTATATGGATGTAGAGAAAGTTTAGTGGACGGGATACGAAGAGCTACTGATGTAATGATGTCTGGAAAAATTGCAATTGTTGCTGGTTTTGGAGACGTTGGAAAAGGAAGTGCTGCATCTTTAAGACAAAGTGGTGCTAGAGTTTTAGTTACTGAGGCAGATCCAATTTGTGCTCTCCAAGCTGCAATGGAGGGTTATGAAGTGGTATTAATGGAGGAGGCTATAAGTAGAGCTGATATCGTTGTAACAGCAACAGGCAACAAAGATATTGTTACCGCAGACCATATGAGAGATATGAAGGATAGAGCCATCTTATGTAATATTGGTCACTTTGATAATGAAATACAAGTTGAGGCTCTTAAGAATTATAAGTGGACTGAAGTAAAACCTCAAGTACATGAAATAGAGTTGCCTAGTGGTAAAAGAATTATTCTTTTAGCTGAAGGAAGATTAGTTAATCTTGGTTGTGCAACTGGACATCCAAGTTTTGTAATGAGTGCATCATTTACTAATCAAGTTATTGCTCAAATAGAACTTTGGCATAATCATAAAAATTATGAAAATAAAGTTTATGTACTTCCAAAACATTTAGATGAAAAAGTAGCAACTTTGCATTTAAAAAAAGTTGGGGCAAAACTAACAAAATTATCAAAAGAGCAAGCAGATTATATAAGCGTTGGAACAGAAGGTCCTTTCAAACCAGATGCCTATCGCTATTAAAGATAGCACAATCGATATCACTTCAGAGAAGTTAACAAAAGAATTAGCTAAAGAATTTACAAAATATCTTAAAGGTGGCGAGTTTATTTTTTTATATGGAGAGATGGGCGTTGGTAAAACAACCTTTGTTAAATATTTTATAAATGAGTATCAAAAAATAAATAATTTAACACAAACAGAAGTTACAAGTCCCACTTTTAGTTTACTAAATGAGTATCAGGTGAAAGATATAAGAATAAAACATTATGATTTATTTAGAATTAATAGAAAGGAAGATGTCAATAATTTAGATATTTTTGAAAAAGATAATAAATTAATAACGCTTATAGAATGGCCACAATTGATTGCTGATAAACAAGATAAAAAATTTATAACTTTAACATTTAATTATTTAAATCAATTAAATGATAGAACTGTAGATATAAAAGTTTAAATTAAGACTTATTTTGATGAAAAGCTTTGCAAAATTGAAAAAAATAAAAGGTGACGCATCTTTTAGAGAATTTTATAGAAACAGAGAAAATAAATCTATTATTGTAATATCTAAGAAAGAAAAGTTAAAAAATCTTTTAATTTATGATGCGATAAATAAAATTTTAATTAAAAATAAAATTTTAGCACCAAATCTATTAAGTGAAAATTACATTAATAATTTTATAGAAATAAATGACTT
>CACDQA010000054.1 GCA_902554745.1 uncultured Pelagibacteraceae bacterium | reverse complement strand
AGAGGAGTCTAAATCAGAGTCAATTTTGCTAGATGATAACAAAATAAAAAGCTCAAACTACAGCTCTGATTTGGGATTTGGTTTTAGGGCTATTTCAAACGAGGTTGTTGCTTATTCATATTCAAATGAAATATCAAAAGATTCACTAAAAAATTCATCAAAAGTAATTGACTCTATGAACAGAAGAAAAGGCAAACTAATAGAACTAAAAGATACTGGAACTAACAAAAAAAGATTAATTTTTCATGCACCCACTAGAGGTTTAATGGGTTACACAAGTAGATTTCTTACACTTACAAAAGGAAACGGAGTAATCAACAGAATATTCCATAGCTATGGTCCTTTTGAAGGAGAGATGGAGGGCAGAAGAAACGGAGCGTTAATATCAATGGAGCAAGGAAAAGCTGTTGCATTCGCTATCTTTAACTTACAGGCAAGAGGAGAAATGTTTGTTACACATAATGACTCTGTTTATCCTGGAATGATTGTTGGTCTTTCACCTAAACCAGGTGATATGATTATTAATGTGATGAAAGGTAAAAAATTGACCAATATGAGAACACAGGGTACTGATGAGAATGTTGTGCTTACACCCGTAAGAAAAATGTCAATTGCAGAACAATTAAGTATACTTAATACAGATGAAGCTTTAGAGATAACGCCGGACTCATGCAGATTAAGAAAAGCAATTCTTGATCCACACGAAAGAAAAAAAAGCGAAAAAGCTATAGCTGCTGCTTAATTAAAAGTTTTATCAACTAAATAAAGCCCTAAGGCAACGCAGGGACCTATACCAAATGCGAATAATAAAGTCCCAATCCCCACTGTTCCTCCTAAATACCATCCAATACTAACAACAGAGATTTCTAATGTTCCTCTTACAACAGCTATAGGAAAATTAGTTAATTTTTGTAACCCTATCATCAATCCATCTCTAGGGCCGGCTCCTAAATTTGATACCAAGTAAATACCCCCACCTATCCCAACCATGATCACAGAAATTATGGCTAATAATAATTGATGAATATAGTTTGAAGGTGTTGGAACATATTTGATACAAAGATCAATCATAATCGCAATTATCAGGGCATTGAATATAGTACCCATCCCTGGTTTTTGTCCAAGAGGTATCCATAAAATTAAAACAGCAATACTTATTAATAATGTGATAGTTCCAATAGTTAAATTAACATTTAAAGAAATACCCTGGGCTAAAACGCTCCAGGGAGAGGCTCCTGTGAATGAAACAATTAACAACCCCTCACCTAATCCAAATAGAGACAAACCAAAACATAAGAAAAAAAATGTAGAAAACTTTGGTTTAAAATTAAATGGTTTTTCTGAGCTCCATTTTACTTTTGGGATATTTTTAATTTTTAAAAACATAATTGTAATAAGCTATATCTATTAATAAAAAATTCTAATATTGTAGCTAACAAATGAAAAAGTTTGTAGTTATTTTACTTATAGTGTTTTTCTCATCAATTTCTCTAGCTCATATTGGTCATTATAACAAATTTGAACAAATAGAAATGGAGATCTTAAGAAATGATGAAGTAATTGGATATAACAATTATTTTTTCAAAAGAGATGGTGAAAAAACAATAGTAAAAAATCAATATAAATTTGAGGTAAAATTACTATCTGCAACAATATTTAAAGTAGAGGGATATGGGGAAGAAATTTATTTAAAAGATAATTTAATATCTTTTCAATCAAAGACACTTCAAAATAAAAAAGAAAAATTTGTAAACTTAAAACTAGATAAAAATAATAAAAAGTTTGACATCAAAGGGTCCTCATATTCAGGTGAAGCTTCTATAAAAAATATTATTGGAAATTGGTGGAGTCATAGAATTTTACAAGCAGAAAGCCAAATAAGCCCTATTTCTGGGAGTATAAAAGAACAAATAGTTACTTTTATCAACAAGGAAAATATCTCAATTAACGGCAAACAATACGAAACAGATCATTTCAAACTTATATCTAAAGATATGTCGCTTCCTGAAGATAAAAAATTAAATTTTGATATTTGGCTTGATAAAAAAACTTCAGTTATTGTCAAAGTTACATATGAAAGAATGGGAAATTGGGAGTATCGCTTAAAAAATCTTAAATAAAATTATTTATTTATTTTTTTATAAAGATCGTTTGCACTTATCCATCCAGCCTCTACTCTAGGACCCACAAACCAATCTGCACACACCCCTAAATTTAATTTATTACTCCAATA
>CACDQA010000053.1 GCA_902554745.1 uncultured Pelagibacteraceae bacterium | reverse complement strand
CTTTATCTAGCCAACTAACGTTAAAATCTGAATTGATAAATTTTTTATGGTTTAGTAATTTTTTATGTAGAGGTATTGTTGTAGTTATTCCTTCAATAACAAATTCATCTAAAGATCTATTCATTCTTTGAATTGCTTCTGTTCTGTTTCTTCCATGACAAATTAACTTACAAACCATACTATCGTAATAGGGTGTTACCCTATATCCTTGAAATATTGCGCCATCAACTCTGGTTCTAAAACCAGATGGTTGATGACACATAGTAATAAGTCCAGGTGAAGGCTGAAAGTTTTTACTCGCATCTTCAGCATTTATTCTACATTCAATTGCATGCCCTCTAGGATTTATATCACTTTGTTTCAAAGCTGTTTCTCCTGAAAAAGCAATCCAAATTTGTTCTTTGATTATATCAACCCCTGTAACCATTTCTGTCACCGGATGTTCAACTTGAACTCTTGTATTCATTTCAAGGAAATAAAATTTTCCATCTTCATATATAAACTCAACAGTTCCAGCTCCCATATAACCTATTTTAGCTACCATTTTTACTGTCCTCTCAAATAAATCTTTTCTTATTTCATCATTCAGAACTGGACTTGGTGTTTCCTCTATTAATTTTTGATGTCTTCTTTGAACTGAACAATCTCTTTCATGAAGGTGAACAACTCTATTTTTTCCAGCTAATATTTGAACCTCAATATGTCTTGGATTTTGAAAAAATTTTTCTATATAGACTTCATCATTACCAAAGTATTTTAAAGCTTCAGATTTAGCTGTTGAAAATAACGACTCAAATTCTTCTTCCTTATAAACTATCTTCATGCCTTTACCTCCACCTCCGCCTGAGGCTTTGATTAAGACAGGAAAACCAATTTTTTTACAAAGTTCTTTTGCTTCAGAGATATCTTTTACACCTCCTTCAGACCCCTCAATAACGGGCAATCCATTTTCTTTAGCTATTCTTTTTGCTTGGATTTTATCACCCATCATTTCAATATGTTTTGATGAGGCTCCAATAAAATTAATTTTGTTCTCCTCTAAAATTTTTGCAAAATTTGCATTTTCAGAGAGAAAACCATAGCCAGGATGAACAGCATCAGCATTTGTAAGTTCTATTGCTGACATTAATGCTGGAATATTTAGGTAACTATTTGCTGGTTGATGAGAACCAATACATACACTTTCATCAGCCATTCTAACATGCATACTTTCTCTATCTACATCGGAATGAACAGCTACTGTAAGAATTCCCCATTCTTTACATGCTCTAATAATTCTAACTGCAATTTCCCCGCGGTTTGCAATTAAAATTTTTTTAAACATTATTTATTCTAGGATAATAATAGTTTGACCAAATTCCACAGGTTGGCCATCTTCAACGCAAATTTCTTTTACTACACCATCTGTTGTTGAAGGAACGTGATTCATTGTTTTCATTGCTTCAACAATCATTATTGTATCACCTTTTTTAACTTTTTTTCCAATCTCAACAAACTTTTTAGCACCAGGTTCTGGAGCGTGATAGGCAGTTCCAATTATAGGTGAAGTAATTTCAGTTCCTGATTTAATATTTTGAGTTTGAGTAGGTGCTGAACTTGTTGCAGGTGATGAGGGCGAAATAACTTGTGGCTGATTACTAATTGAAACATTATTTTTTGATACTTTAATTTTTGTATCCTTTTCAGTTATCTCTATTTCAGTAAGATTAAATTCCTTTAAATAATCACTTAATTCTTTAATTATTTTTTTATCTATTTTCATTTTGCAAAGTCTTTTGTAATGAAATTATGGCCAAAATATATCCCTCAGCACCTAATCCAAAAATTCCTCCAGTTACGACACCACTTATAAGTGATTTATGTCTAAATTCCTCTCTTTTATAAATATTAGATAAATGTATCTCGATTATTGGTTTTTTAAATAAATCTAGAGCATCTCTTATAGCCACAGAGGTATGAGTAAATGCTGCAGCATTTATAATCATACCATCAAATTTTTTCCTAGCATCTTGAATTATATTAACAAGCTCTCCTTCAACATTAGATTGAGCAAATTCAACATGAAGACCAATTTCTTGTGCTTTTTTAGAACAATTCGATTTAAGCTGGTCAAACGTAGTTGATCCATATTGTGATTGTTCTCTTTCGCCTAATAGATTAAGATTTGGACCATTAATAATAATTATTTTATTATTCATTCAGCATTTATATACGATGAAAAAAATAAAAAAAATAAAAATTAAAATAAATGGTA
>CACDQA010000052.1 GCA_902554745.1 uncultured Pelagibacteraceae bacterium | reverse complement strand
GCCAAAATTATTTAATTGGTGGCACTTCATTTAATGCAAACTCTTTAATTTCCAATTTACTAGATGCTGATGATAAAAAAGAAAACAATTTTTTTGAAAATGACGTAAGTATAGATCTAAATTTTGAGGAAGTTTACTTAGATAAAATATACTTTGTTAATGATTTAAATGGAAAGATAAAAATTATAAATAATAAAGTAGAAGAAGCAAATATTTTGGCCTTTTATAACAATTCACAAAGTATGAATTTTACAATTAAAGCAAATGATAAAGGTGAAAAAATTACCACACTTTTCTCATCTAGAGCAAAACCTCTAGTAGATAGATATAAATTCGTTAAAGGATTTAAAGATGGTAAAGAGGGATATTTAGACTTTTACTCTTTGAAAAAAGACGGAGTATCAACTTCAAAATTAGTGATTGATAATTTTAAAGTTAAAGAAATTCCAGCGTTAGCTAAGTTGTTGGCTCTTGCATCCCTTCAGGGAATAGCGGACTTACTTACAGGAGAGGGGATTAGATTTACAGATTTTGAAATGAATTTTACTAATCAAGATAAACTTATGAAAATTCAAGAGTTATATGCAATTGGTCCAGCAATATCTATTTTATTAGAAGGATACATTGAGGAGGATAAATTAATTAGTTTAAGAGGAACCTTGGTTCCAGCGACAACAATTAATAGATCTATTGCTTCAATACCTTTGCTTGGAGATCTATTAATTGGAAAGAAAGTGGGCGATGGTGTTTTTGGAGTTAGCTTTAAAATTAAAGGTCCTCCTAAAGATTTAGAAACTACTGTAAATCCTATAAAAACTTTAACACCTAGGTTTATTACAAGAACTTTAGAGAAAATTAAAAAAAATTAATTTAATTCTATTTTAATATGTCTTTTTTTTCCAAGTGAAAGTTTAAGATAATTATCTTTAAATAAATTTTTATTGATTTCGAATTTTTCATCTAAAATAACATCGTCATTTATTTTTACCGCATTACCGTTTATAAGTCTTCTGATTTCGCTTTTTGAGTTTTCTAATTTAGATAATAAAACAAGGTCTACTATATTTATTTTTTCTTCTATTTTATTTGATTGAATATTAACTTTAGGTAAGTTCGAACCCAGAGTGTTTCCGGAGAAAGCTTCTTTTGCTGCTTGCTCAGAATTTTTAGCAGCTTCCTTTCCATGTAACATTTCTGTGGTTTTATTAGCAAGTAGTATTTTTAATTCATTTATATCTTTATCTTTAATTGTTTCTATTTCCTTAATTTCAATTTCAGTAAACATTTTTAAAAATTTAATTACATCTCTATCATCTATGTTTCTCCAAAATTGCCAATAATCATAAGGTGATAAGTATTTTTCATCTAGCCAAATAGCCCCACTTTCAGTTTTTCCCATTTTAGCACCAGTTGCTAATGTAATTAATGGAGTTGTTAAACCAAAGGTTTGATTATTAGAATATCTTTTAATTAGCTCAACACCATTAACAATGTTTCCCCATTGATCTGAACCTCCGATTTGTAAGACGCAATTTTCTTTCTTATTTAATTCAAGAAAATCATATGCTTGTAAAATCATATAATTAAACTCCATATAGCTTAGAGATTGTTCTCTATCTAATCTGAGTTTTACACTATCAAATGTTAGCATTCTATTTATCGTGAAATGTTTTCCGATATCTCTCAAAAACGATATATAATTTAAATCTTTAAGCCAAGTATAATTGTTTACGAATATTGGCTTTGTATTCGGATCATCATTATCTAAAAATTTTTTTAAAATATTTTTGATATTTTTAATATTTTTTTCAATCTCATCCTCACTTAATATTTTTCTAGTTTTATCTTTACCAGATGGATCACCAATTCTTGTAGTTCCTCCACCAAGTAAAACTATTGGTCGATGTCCATTTTTTTGAAGTAGTCGTAAACACATTATTTGAAGCAAGCTACCCACATGTAAGCTTTCAGCCGTACAATCAAAACCTATGTAACCTTTTATCTTTTCTTCATCTAATTGTTTAGATAGTGCATCTTCACTTGTGCATTGATAGAAAAAACCTCTATCTTTAAATTCTTTTAAAAATTTATTCATAAGTTTATAGTTACAATATACAAATTTTTTTTAAAAAACATATCAATGAAAAAAAAATTATATACTGCAATTGGACTAATGAGTGGAACATCTATGGATGGTATTGATTTATCTATAATTAGTTCAGATGGATACGATGAATTTTCAAACATTTTAGATGATTATTATGAGTATGATAAAAATCTTCAGGATCAGTTAGTTCGATTAAGAGATTTAGTTTTAACAAAGAAAGATCTTTTACAAAATTCAGAAAA
>CACDQA010000051.1 GCA_902554745.1 uncultured Pelagibacteraceae bacterium | reverse complement strand
GATGTAGAGTTATTTATATCTTTATAGCTACAATTAGTAATATTAAAAATTAAAGTTTTATGTTCAGCAAATCTATCCCCTAAAAAACTTAGAAGCACATTAATATCGTCGATACTTATTTCTTTACCTACAACAAATATAGGTTTATTTGGCAAATATTTATGCAGACCTGACAAAAAAGTAGATATAATTGTTCCCTCACCAGTACCCGCGTCTAAAACGTTAAATATTGGTGAACGAGTACTGATTTTTTCTATTTTTTTAAATAAATAAAAAGCAATTTTTGATTTTTCATTAGTTGAGTTTACAAATGATAAATATTTGTCTCTGGAGTCAAAAAAAGTTTTTCTCTTCATATTTATTATTAGTATTTGATCTCCTTATTTACTTTTTTAAGAGATTTATCTGTTCCATGGTGAAAATGTTTGCTCATATCTGGCATATATTTCATTGAAATTGGTTTCTTTCCAATCGCAACTGACATTTCTCTAACGTGGTGAGCCTCAGCACCACAACATATACCAATAAAATTTATTTTATTTTTTACACAATCTTTTGCAAATTCTGCCATTTCAAATCTGTTACAAAATAAGTTATCTAACGCGACTGGAAATGCATTTCCACCTGGAATACAGTCACATCCATGATCAGTGATATTCAAGAAACCAGGTTCTTCTTCAGTAGTTCTATAAGGAACAGGAAGTCCTGATACATGGCATGAAACTTTATCTCTAACTTTTTTTAAAAGTTTCATTGTCATCTCGGGTCCTCTGTAACAATTTAATCCAACGACATCAGCGCCTAAATCCTCCATCATCTTACATGCATCCTCTGCACTATGACCTTCTCTAGTTTTATCCCCTCTAGGGATTGCAAAATTACAAACTGCAATAAGTCCAGCATCTTTAATTGCTTTTAAAGCAATTTTCATTTCGTCAGTCCAGCTTATTGTTTCAGCAATAACAAAGTCAACATCAGCTTCTTTTGCCCAAGCAACTTGCTCTTCGTACATTTGTTGACACTGCTTATGAGTATTTGGATCACCTGGATCAAATACGTTTGTATTTGCCACATCTCCACAAACCATCAAATCTAAATCTTTAAATTCAGCTGCAGCATCTTTTGCAATTTTAAGAGCACCTTTTTGCATTGGTTCTAACAAGTGTTCTTTGCCAATTATTCTTAGTTTTTCTCTATGACCATAATAAGTAAATGCCTGAACAACATCTGAACCAGCTCTGATAAATTCTCGATGTAATTGAGTTACTACCTCAGGATGTTCCATAACAACCTCAGGAACAAATGGACCTGCTGAAAGATAACCTCTTCTTTCCATTGCAAAAAGGTATCCTTCTGCACACATTATTGGACCTTCATTTAGTCTTGTAATAAGATCTTTTTTCATAATTTACCCTCTCATTTAGTTAAATTGGTTGCAACCCACTTATGAAACATCAAAGTAGGAGTATCCATTACAGGTGAAAAATTTCCACCATTGTAAGCCGGGGAACTTCGACCCTTTTGCATTCCTTCTATTGCAGTTACATCTTCGTTCATAACTTCTTGCCAAAATGCAAAATTTTTTTCTCTTATACCTTTAAACTCATCGCTCGAAGCGCTTTCATCTCCGATATAATATAATTCAAAATGTTCTTTTGTCTGATTGTTTGAAATTGGTTCTAACCAAAATGCATAAAAATGATCTATATGAATTCCCAACATTACATTTGGGTATAATGATACATATTCAGATTTTTCAGATACTTCACTTGGCCAATTTGGAAAACATTTAAATTTTATATTCCCATCAAACTGTTGTGAATATTTATCACTACCTTGTCCTGAAAAATTAAAATTTTCATCCTCTATGTGGTAGTGATCTGAAATATTTGAAACTCTATTCAGCTCTGGATGTATCCAGGGCAAATGATAGCTTTCGCAATAATTCTCAATAGCAAATTTCCAATTGCTATTTACTGTCATATTGAAGTAACCATTGTCAGAAGCATGTCTTATTAATTGTTGATCTTTTTTAGAAATAAACTTAGACCATCTATCTTCTAAGGGTTTAATAAATTCTTCAAATGGTTTTGCATTAGAATTAATATTAATAAAAATTAAATCCATCCAAATATTTGATTTAATTTCTTTTAAGTTACTCTTGTTTTTATCGAACCCTTCAACCTCATGTTTTCCTAGTCCTCCTAAATGTGGAGTAACAGTTAATTTTCCATTAAAATCGTAGGACCAAGAATGATAAGGGCATCTTATTACATTTTTTAATTTACATTCCTGATCAACTAATTTGAAACCTCTATGACTACAAACATTATGAAAAACTTTTACTTCATTCTCTTTGTTTCTAACTATTAGTATTGGTATTCCTAAAAGATTAAAAGGTTTTGCATCGCCTGGATTTAGTACAGAGCTTGCAACCCCAA
>CACDQA010000050.1 GCA_902554745.1 uncultured Pelagibacteraceae bacterium | reverse complement strand
CGAGATACTTTTGCATCAAACTCTTTATCCAGTATATCATTTACTATACAGCCCGCTGATCTCATCAATATTGAACCTAAAAAAAATAAAATTAAGAAAAAAAAATAGTTATTTAAATTATCTGTAAAGTCATAAGCTAAAGTTAATCCCCAAGCACATGGCCAGAATAACAGCATAAATCCAATTGGTTTTTTTAATCTTGTTAGTTCGATAAATAAGTTTATTTGGTTCATAATTTACTTGTAAATAACAAAGGCTAGTTTCATAATCAAATTGATTCGTATGAATATAGATTACACAGTCACAGCACTAATGTTTCCAGCTATTCCATTGTTGATGGGAGTTTATAGCAACAGGTTTCACTCTCTTAGTATTTTAATACGACAGCTTCATGATGAACATGTTTATGAAAAACATATTCCACCTGAATGGAAAAAACAGTTCATTAATCTTAGTGGTAGAATAACTCTTCTAAGATGGACAATATTATTTGCTGCATTTGGTTTTTTGTTTAATATGTTGACAGTATTTGCTCTTTATTTAGACGAAGTATTTTTGGCTAGAGTAATATTTGGCTCATGTTGCTTGTCTATGATTATCTCAATAATTTTTTTTATTAGAGAAATCCAAATTTCGACAAATGCACTTAAACTCCATATGTCAGATATGGATGTTGATGTTAATTAGGAACTATTACAGCTGGGCCTAAAATTTTTCTTCCTTCAAGATCTTGATGAGCTTGAATAACCTCTTCTAATTTATACTTTTTAAAAATTTTAATTTTAACTTTGCCAGAGCTAATTTTTTCAAACATTATTTTTGATGCTTCATCTAATTCTTCTCTAGTTGAAAGATACTGTTGCATAGAGGGTCTTACAAGATATAGCCCTTTGGGTTGAATAACTTTTGGAACATTAATATCTGATAATGGTCCAGATGCATTTCCAAATGAAACCATCATTCCTCTTATAGCTAAACATTCAATTGATCGATCCAATGTATCTTTACCAACACCATCGTAAACAACTGGAACACCCTTACCATTAGTAATTTCTAAAACTTTTTTTGCAAAATCTTCTTTATTGTAATTAATTACATGATCATAACCGTTTTCTTTTGCTATATTCATTTTCTCATCTGATCCAACTGTACCTATAACATTACAGCCCAAACTCTTAGCCCATTGTCCAAAAATCTGACCAACACCACCAGCTGCTGCATGAAATAAAATTGTTTCTCCTGATTTAACTGGATAAGTTTTATGCAAAAGATAAAAAGTCGTTAATCCTTTTGTCATTAAAGTGGCAGCTATTTCAAGATCAATGCCATCTGGTACTTTTACTAAATTTTTAACTGGGTAATTTCTATGTGAACTATATGAACCTAAAGGAATACCTGCATATGAAATTTTATCACCAACTTTGAAGTCTTTTACGTTTTCTCCAATATCGGTAATAACTCCAGCACCCTCTAAACCTAGACCAATTGGCAGTTTTAATGGGTACAAACCTGATCTATGGTAAGTATCAATATAGTTAAGACCAATTGCTTGTTGTTCAATTGTTACTTGATCAGGACCAGGTTTATCTAAAGATATATCCTTAACTTCTAAAACTTCAGGTCCACCAGTTTTATTAATTTCTACAGCTTTCATAATTTATTTTACAAATGTACCATTATGATAATCTTGAACTGCTTGCAAGATTTCTGCTTTAGTATTCATCACAAATGGCCCACCTCTAGCAATTTCCTCATTAATTGGTTTGCCTGAAATTACCAAGAATTTAGCATTTGATTTAGCTTTAACTATTAAGTCTTCACCCTTAGTTAAAAGTATTAAAGTACTGTCTTTAACATTTTCATGTTTATTTTTACCAATTTCAATTTCACCATTAATCAAATATATAAACGTATTGTGAGTTGATGGTAATTTAAAATTGAAATCTTTATTTTTATTTAATTCTACATCAAAATAAACTGGCTTAACGTTATGCCCTTTTACTGGTCCTTCAGCTTTTTCAAATTTTCCAGCTATGACTTTAACCTGTTTCTCATCATCTTTATGAACACTCATTTTATCTGCATCAATATAAATGTATTCAGGCTTACTCATTTTTAATTTAGCAGGCATGTTAATCCATAATTGAAAACCATGAAGTCTCCCTTCTTTCATAGCAGGCATTTCTGAATGGATGATACCACTTCCAGTTTTCATCCATTGAACGTCTCCTGCGGTCATTCTACCTTCACCACCTGTACTATCTTTATGTTCAAAATCTCCAGCTAACATATAAGTTACTGTTTCAATGCCTCGATGAGGGTGGGGTGGAAAACCTGCAATATAATCTTCGCTATTTTCTGATCCAAATTCATCTAGCATTAAAAATGGATCAAAATAATTTGGCTCAACACCAATACTTCTTTTTAGTTTTACTCCAGCACCGTCAGAAGCAGGGATAGGGTCAATAATTTTACTAACTTCGATATTTTTCATATT
>CACDQA010000049.1 GCA_902554745.1 uncultured Pelagibacteraceae bacterium | reverse complement strand
AAAAAAATTACAGTTAATGACAATGAGTATAATTATTACTCATTAAATGAAGCAGAAAAAAATGGACTTGAAGGAATAAATAAACTTCCAAAATCTCTTAAAGTTTTACTAGAAAATTTATTAAGATATGAAGACGATTTAAGTGTAACGAAATCTCAAATAGAAGCGATTAAAAACTGGCTAAAGACGAAAAAATCTAAAACTGAAATTGCATATAGACCAGCAAGAGTTTTGCTTCAAGATTATACAGGAATACCTGCAGTTGCAGATTTAGCTGCAATGAGAGAAGCAGTTAAAGAAAAAAATAAAGATCCAAATACAATTAATCCACTGTCTGCAGTTGATCTTGTAATTGATCACTCTGTGCAAGTCGACCAATCTGCAAAAGCAGATTCTTTTGAAAAAAATGTCGATATAGAATTTGAAAGAAATGGTGAGAGATATTCTTTTTTAAAATGGGGACAGCAGGCATTTGATAATTTTAGAATAGTTCCACCAGGAACAGGAATTTGTCACCAAGTAAATCTGGAATATTTGTCAAAAGTTGTTTGGTCAGAAGAATTTCAAGGTGAAAAATATCTTTTTCCAGATACTTTAGTTGGAACGGACAGTCATACAACAATGGTAAATGGTTTATCTGTTTTAGGATGGGGTGTCGGAGGAATTGAAGCTGAAGCTGGAATGTTAGGTCAACCAATTTCTATGTTAATACCAGAAGTCATCGGTTTTGAAATGAAAAACAAAATGCCAGAAGGAACTACTGCAACTGATTTAGTTTTAACCGTTGTAAAAATGTTAAGAGATAAAGGAGTGGTTGGTAAGTTTGTTGAGTTTTATGGAGAGGGTTTAAAAAATTTAACTCTTGCAGATAGAGCTACAATTGCAAACATGGCACCAGAATATGGTGCTACTTGTGGCTTTTTTCCTATTGATGAAG
Source organism: uncultured Pelagibacteraceae bacterium (assembly GCA_902554745.1). Classification (GTDB taxonomy): domain Bacteria; phylum Pseudomonadota; class Alphaproteobacteria; order Pelagibacterales; family Pelagibacteraceae; genus Pelagibacter. The sequence goes on along the minus strand of CACDQA010000049.1, from coordinate 1,646 downwards.
AAACATTAAAGTATTTAAAATTTTCAGGAAGAGATCAACAAACTGTTGATGTCGTAGAAAATTATGCCAAGGAACAAGGTTTATGGGCCAGTAACGAGATAGAATTTACTGACATTATAACTTTAGATATGTCCACAGTTGTACCAACTATTTCAGGACCAAAAAGACCTCAAGATAAAGTTCTTTTAACAGATGCACCTAGTTCGTTTCAAAAAGTATTACAGGAAGCTACAAATAAAAATGAAAAATCAATTTCGAAAGTAACAAATACAGATTATGAAATTAAAGATGGTTCAATATTAATTGCTGCAATAACATCTTGCACGAACACTTCTAATCCAAATGTTCTTATTGGGGCTGGACTATTAGCTAAAAAGGCTATTAAAAAAGGTTTGCAGGTTAAACCCTGGGTAAAAACTTCTTTAGCACCTGGGTCTCAAGTAGTTACAGACTATTTGGCAAAAGCTGGATTAAATACTTATTTAGATCAACTTGGTTTTAATTTAGTTGGGTATGGCTGTACAACTTGCATTGGAAATTCAGGACCACTTCCAGAAAATATTGTAGATGCAATCCAAAAAGAAAATATTTATGCAGTTTCAGTTTTATCAGGAAATAGAAATTTCGAGGGAAGAATTTCACCACATATAAAAGCTAACTATTTGGCTTCACCCCCACTTGTTGTTGCATATGCAATAGCTGGCCATATGGAAGTTGATTTATACAAAGATCCATTGGGAAAAGATAAAGAAGGAAAGGACGTATTTTTAAAAGATATTTGGCCTTCAAATAAAGAGATAGAAGAAACTTTAAAAGACTCACTTAATGCCGAGATGTTTATACAAAGATACTCAAATGTTTCAGAGGGCCCAACTCAATGGCAAAAAATTAAAACTGACAAAAGCAGTATCTATAATTGGGATGAGGGATCAACATATGTGAAAAAACCTCCGTTTTTTGACTCGTTACCAGATGAACCAGAAGGATTTAAAGAAATTAAGGATGCAAGACCATTATTAATTTTAGGTGATATGGTTACCACTGATCATATATCGCCAGCTGGCAGTATTCAAAAAGATAGTCCAACTGGTGAATATTTCATGCAACACCAAATTTTACCTAAAGATTATAACTCATATGGCTCAAGAAGAGGTAACCATGAAGTTATGATGCGCGGAACTTTTGCAAATATAAGAATTAGAAATGAAATGGCTCCTGGTACAGAAGGTGGTTTTACAAAGTTATATCCAGAAAAAAAAGTTCTTCCAGTCTATGATGCGGTAGTAGAATATAAAAAAAAGAGGAACAGATTTAGTTGTAATTGGTGGAAAAGAGTATGGAACTGGATCGTCTAGAGATTGGGCAGCTAAAGGAACAAAATTACTTGGGATAAAAGCAGTAATTGCAGAGAGTTTTGAAAGAATTCACCGATCTAATTTAATTGGAATGGGTATATTGCCATTACAATTTATCGACGATGTAAATAGAAAAAATCTAAAATTAATTGGTTCTGAATTAATTAGTGTTTTAAATATAGAAAAAGGTGTTAATCCCTCAGATGAAGTGACTGTCGAAATTAAATATACTTCTGGCGAAATAAAGAAAATCAAAACTTTATGCAGAATTGATACAAAAAATGAATTAGA
>CACDQA010000048.1 GCA_902554745.1 uncultured Pelagibacteraceae bacterium | reverse complement strand
GCATCCAAAATAGATTTGAGTTGTTTTTGAACATTAGAAGAAACTCTTACCAAAGCTTCGGTCAAATTTTTTGGTAAATTTTCATTTAATAATAATGTTCTTTTTGAAATATTCTTTGCCAAATCACCTATTCGTTCTAAATCAGATGAAATTTTCAATGCCGTTACAGTTTCTCTTAAATCTATTGCCATTGGTTGTCTTAAAGCAATTAGATTTACCACCTGTTGCTCTATTAAAGTTTCAAACTTATCTATTTTTTCGTCATCTTTTATAACAGCTTCCGCATTATCACTATTTCTTGTGGTAATGGCTTGAATAGCCTTGCCTAATGACTCCTCGCAAAAACCACCCATTTTAATTATATTGCTATTTAAATTTTTAAGTTCTTCCTCGTAAGACTTAACCGTGTGTGGTGCTTCAACCATTATCCAAACCTCCCTGTAATATAATCCTGAGTTCTTTTATTTTCAGGATTCTTAAATATTTTATCAGTAGAACCATGTTCTATCAATTCTCCCAAATGAAAAAAGCCTGTGTTTTGGGATACTCTTGCTGCTTGAGCCATTGAATGAGTGACTATTATAATAGTATGGTCTTTTTTTAACTCATCAATTAGTTCTTCTATTTGAGCTGTAGCAATAGGATCTAAAGCAGAACAAGGCTCGTCCATAAGAATAACTTCAGGTTTAACTGAAATAGCCCTTGCTATGCATAATCTTTGTTGTTGTCCACCAGACAAACCAGTACCTGGTTCATGAAGTCTATCTTTAACCTCTTCCCATAATGCTGCCTTTTTTAAGCTGGTTTCAACTATTTCATCCATTTCATTTTTTGATTGAGCCATGCCATGAATTGTTGGACCATAAGAAATATTTTCATAAATAGTTTTAGGAAAAGGATTTGGTTTTTGAAAAACCATCCCAATTTTTTCTCTTAATCTAACTACATCGCAACTCTTGTCATTGATATCAAAATCATTGATTATAATCTGTCCTTTTACTCTACATATATCAATCACGTCATTCATACGATTTAGACATCTTAAATAAGTAGATTTACCACAACCTGAAGGACCAATTAGTGCAGTAACTTGATTTTCTTCAATATCCAAGTTTATATTGAATAGAGCTTGTTTTTTTCCATAGAAAACATCTACATTTTTTGAATTTATCTTTATCATCTTAACTCCATTTTTTTTCAAATTTATGTCTAATTATTTGTGCAAACAAATTCATTATAATTAAAAATCCCAATAGGACCATAATACAAGCAGAAACTTTCTCGACAAAACCTCTTTCAGCACTCTCTGCCCATATATAAATTTGTACCGGCAAACTTGCAGCTGGATCTAAAGGTGATCCTGGAATTGTATTTACAAAAGCTACCATACCAATCAATATCAAAGGAGCGGTTTCACCTAAAGCTTGAGCCAAGCCAATAATTGTACCAGATAAAGTCCCTGGCATAGACAATGGCACTGTATGATGCATTGTAGTTTGCATTTTACTAGCGCCCATTGCAAGTGCAGCCTCTCTTATACTTGGAGGAACTGCTTTTAAAGATGCTCTACAGGCAATAATTATTGTTGGCAATGTCATCAACGATAAAGTTATTCCACCAACTAAAGGCGTTGATCTAGGTAACTGAAATACAGCTAGCAAAATACCTAGTCCCAAAAGACCAAAAACAATTGATGGGACTGCTGCTAAGTTATTTATATTTACCTCAATAAAATCAGTAAATCTATTTTTTGGTGCGAATTCCTCTAAATAAATAGCTGCTAACACTGCAACAGGAAATGCAATAACTAAACAAACTAAAATAGAAAAAATCGATCCCATAAATGAGCTTGCTATACCAGCTAATTCAGCTTCTCTTGAATCAGGGTATGTAAAAAAACTTAAATTGAATTTACTTTCAACTCTTCCCTGTTCCACAAGTTGATCAAAAATCTTTAATTGATAATCTGTAACTCTTCTTTGATCTTCAGGTAAATCCCTTGGATAATTGCCTTTGAATACTTGATCTAAATCATCTGAAGCAGTTAAATAAACATCTTTAGTTTTTCCAATTAATGAAGGGTCATTTAAAAGCTCCCTTTTAATCTCTCTTTCAAAAAAGTAAGAGACCATTCGCTTCAGATCATTTTGTTGTTTTTCTGAGGCACTTTTATCTAAATTAAACATTGTTTGTAAAGCTAGATCAAAATAATCTGCATCCTCTAAGTCTTCTTTAGAAGGAGATCGTCCAAAAGGAACAGAGCCAATAGTAACAGGAGAAAAGTAATAAATGTCTGCTCACGTGTTTATTGCTGAAGATGAAACATCAATAGTAACGCTGCTAAAATATAATCTTGAAAAAGAAGGTCACAAAGTAAGCTATTCCGAAAATGGTGAAGATGCACTTAAACAAATTAAAGATAAGCATCCTGACTTAATATTAATGGATTGGATGTTGCCAGATTTGTCGGGTGTTGAAATATGTAAGAATTTAAAAAAAGACAAAAAGTATAACGACATACCTGTAATAATGTTGACAGCAAAAGGTGAGGAAGAGGACAAATTAAGAGCTTTTGATACAGGTGCAGATGATTATGTAACAAAGCCATTTAGTCAAAAAGAACTTAATGCAAGAATTAAATCACTACTTAGAAGATCAAAACCACAATCAT
>CACDQA010000047.1 GCA_902554745.1 uncultured Pelagibacteraceae bacterium | reverse complement strand
AAAGGTAAAGCAGGTCATGGTGTTAGTATTTTTGAAATATCAAATAAAAATGGTAAATGGGAAATAGTTAAGGACTCTAAATATAATAGAAGAATAACCGCAGATTCAAGAATGGAAATTACAGGTCCTGCAAGAGGGCATGATTTGTTAAAAACAATTTCTGATCCAACGGGAACATTATCCTTAGGAACATGGAACAACTGTGGAAATGGTAAAACTCCATGGGGAACTTATCTTGCATGTGAGGAAAACTTTAACGGATATTTTTCTAATACTGACCCTAATGCCGATATTCCACCAGAATTTAAAAGATATGGTATTTCAACAAAGGATTGGGGTTATGCTTGGGGTAAATTTGATGATAGATTTAATTGGGATCTAGAACCAAATGAGCCAAATAGAGCTGGTTATGTTGTTGAAATCGATCCATTAAATCCTTCATCTACTCCAAAAAAAAGAACAGCTTTAGGAAGATTTAAGCACGAAAATGCCGAGGTAACACTTGGTAAAAATAATGAAGTTGTTGTTTATTTGGGAGATGATGAAAGAGGTGAGTATTTGTATAAATTTATTTCATCAAAAAAATATAATAAAAATGGTGATAACTCGAAAGTTTTAGAAGATGGAGATTTATTTGTTGCCAAGTTTGATGACAATGGAAAAGGCAAATGGCTACCTTTAACGCCTGAAACAACTGGAATGAAGTCTAAAGCCGAAATAGCTATTCACACTAGAATGGCAGCTTCTGCAGCAGGCGGGACTACAATGGATAGACCTGAATGGGTTGCAGCAAATCCATTAAAAGCAGAAGCATATGTTGCTTTAACAAATAATAAGAACAGAGGAAAAAAACCAAATGCTGGTGGCGATGATACGTCTGTAAATGGACCTAACCCCAGAATAAACAATCAATATGGTCAAATTGTTAGATGGACAGCAGATAAAGGTGATCATGCTTCATCTAATTTTAAATGGGATATATTTGCTTTAGTTGGAAATCCAGCTGTTCACAAAGGACCAAATGCTGGATCTAAAAACATAACTAAGGAAAATATGTTTAATGCTCCTGATGGAATTAAATTTGATTCTAAAGGAGGATTATGGATACAAACAGATGGAAAATACTCTAATTCAGGAGACTTTGCTGGTATGGGTAATAATCAAATGTTGTATGGTGACCCAAAGACAGGTGAGATTAAAAGATTTCTTGTAGGTCCTAATGAGGCAGAGGTTACAGGATTGACCTGGAGTAAAGATTACAAAACTATGTTTGTTGGTATTCAACATCCAGGTGAAAAAGGTAATTCTATATGGCCAGACGGACCTGGAACGGCTCCAAGATCTTCAATTATAGCTATTAGAAAAAATGATGGCTCTAGAATTGGTTAATTAACAATATACCCCTGAAATACGCTCGATACTGTTATCGAGCGTATTTTTTTTTATAAAACAAAAACATACCAATATGAGAGGCGTTATTAAATTTACCATTCTTAATTAATTTAATTATTTGATGATCTGAAACTATGTGGATTTTTATTCCTTTTTCAGGCTTTGAAATTTTAATAAGATTATTACAAAAAAAACCAGTAATTTTAGTGGTGAGTCGACCTGGTTCAGAATAAAATGAAGTAATTTTTCTCAATTTATTTCTTGATTTATATCCTGTTTCTTCAATTAATTCTTTTTTAGCAGATATTAAAGCTGTTTCATGTTTTTCAATTATACCAGATGGAAACTCAAAATTAATTTGATTTATAGGAATTCTTTTTTGTGAAACCAAAATATACTTGTTCTTAATTTTGGGTATTACGATTGAAAGGTTTGAGGTTTTTAAAAAATGATAAAATTCATTTTTTTTAAATTTTTTATTAATTAATTTAATATTGTTTGTTAGTTTTAAATTTTTCAATCTTTTTCTAAGAATAATTTTTTTGCGATATAAACAGCAATTAACATACCAATTAATTCTGCAATTATATAAAAAGGAGTGTTTAAATAACTTATACCGGTAAACGACTCTGTGAATGTTCTTGCTATTGCTACAGCAGGATTTGCAAAAGATGTTGATGAAGTAAACCAATAACCAGCTGTAATATATAACCCAACAGATGCAGCTACAGTAATTTTACCTGACTTCATGGATCCAAAAATAATAATTATTAGTCCTAATGTTGCTATAATTTCTGATACAAAAATATAGATACCATCTCTTGATTTTGTCGATAATTCAAAAATCTGATGTTCAAAAAAGAAATTAGCTAAAGCCACACCTAATAAACATCCAAGGATCTGAGCTGAAATATAAAAGGGTAGAAGACGTTTTTTTAGTTTTCCTGTAATTGTCATAGCAATGCTAACAAATGGATTAAAATGAGCTCCAGAAACATCTGCAAAAACAGTTATTAGCACAAACAATCCAGCTCCAGTTGCTATAGTATTTGCAATTAGCATTACAGCTGTATCATCGGTAAGATTTTCTGCCATTAAACCTGATCCAACTATGATCATTACTAGAAAACAACTTCCAATAAATTCTGAAAGAAAATATCTATTTTTATTTTTCATGTAGCCAATCTTTAATTTTATTACTTATAACATTGAAAGTGTTTCTAATGATTATTTGCTTTTCCTCGTCATTAGCATTCTTAAGTTTTGTTACTGGATCATCTATATCCCAATG
>CACDQA010000046.1 GCA_902554745.1 uncultured Pelagibacteraceae bacterium | reverse complement strand
TAAACTTCCAATACCAATGCTTTTAGCAGTTGGATCAATTAATTCATTCCTTATTGAAAAAAAACTAAGAGGATATGTATCAATAAATGTTCAATCTGGAGAGGCTTTAGATACTCACTCTTTTGCAACCTTAATAGGAGTTGGAGCAACTACTGTAAATCCATACTTAGCATTTGATAGTTTATTTCAGCGTCATGAAAAGAAATTATTTGGTCAATTTAGCTTTGATGAATGTGTAGAGAGATACATAAAATCAGTAAACGCAGGTTTATTAAAGATCATGTCTAAGATGGGTATTTCAGTTCTAAGTTCTTATAGAGGTGGATGTAACTTTGAAACCGTAGGTTTAAGTAGAACAATTGTTGCAGATTATTTTCCAGGAGTTGTCTCTAAAATTTCAGGTATTGGACTTACCGGTATAGAGAAAAAAATTAGAGAAATTCATAAAGAGGCGTTTGAAAGTTCTGAAACCATATTGCCGATAGGCGGCATATATAGATATCGTAAAAATGGTGAAACTCATCAATATCAAGGAAAATTAATTCATTTACTTCAAAGCGCAGTAGGATCTAATTCTTATGATGCCTATAAAAGATATGCGGATGGAATATATAGCTTACCACCTATTAATCTTAGAGACCTAATTGATTTCAGAGAAAAAAAATTAAGTGGACCAATAGATATTTCTGAGGTTGAGCCAATAGAAAATATTTTAAAAAGATTTGGAAGTGGGAGCATGTCTCATGGAGCTTTATCAAAAGAGGCGCATGAAACTTTGGCAACTGGTATGAATAGGATTAAAGGTGCTTCATGTAGTGGAGAGGGCGGTGAAGATGCAAGTAGATTTAAAGTTTTAGATAATGGTGACAGCGCAAACTCAAGGGTAAAACAAATAGCTTCTGCAAGATTCGGAGTTACAGTTAATTATCTTAATAATTGTAATGAGATAGAAATTAAAATTGCACAAGGCGCTAAGCCTGGTGAGGGAGGTCAGCTACCAGGATTTAAAGTTACAGAGGAGATTGCTAAACTTAGACATTCAACTCCTGGAGTTACTTTAATATCACCACCACCACATCATGATATTTATTCAATCGAAGATCTTGCACAACTAATTTATGATTTAAAACAGATAAATCCTAAAGCAAGAATTGGAGTTAAGCTTGTTGCTTCCTCTGGAGTAGGAACAATTGCAGCTGGTGTAGCTAAAGCAAAAGCAGATATAATATTAATTTCTGGACATAATGGCGGAACAGGAGCAACACCACAGACTAGTGTTAAGTATGTTGGAATACCATGGGAAATGGGTTTGACTGAAGCAAACCAGGTATTAACTTTAAATAATCTTAGACATAAGGTTACATTAAGAACAGACGGTGGAATTAAAACTGGAAGAGATGTGGTGATAGCTGCAATGATGGGTGCTGAAGAATATGGTGTTGCTACTACAGCTTTAGTTGCAATGGGTTGTATAATGGTAAGGCAGTGTCATTCAAACACATGTCCTGTAGGCGTTTGCACTCAAGATGAAAAGCTCAGAGAAAAATTTACTGGGACTCCAGAAAAAGTAGTTAATTTGTTTACATTTATAGCCAGTGAAGTAAGAGAAATATTAGCAAATTTAGGTTTTAAATCATTAAATGAAGTGATTGGTAGGACAGACTTGTTAAAACAGGTTAGTAAAGGTTCTCCAAATTTAGACGATTTAGATTTAAATCCTTTATTTGTTCAAGCTGATACTGGAAATAATCTAAGGTATTGTGAGGATCAAGAAATAAATAGTGTACCAGACACACTTGACCAACAAATTTGGCCAGAAATTGAACAAGCTTTGGATAATTCTGAAAAAATTGAGAAAGAATATCAAATAAAAAATACTCATAGGGCGGTAGGTACTAGAATTTCTCATCATTTGTATAAAAAATATGGTTATGAAAAACTTGATGAAAACTTTTTAGTTTTAAATTTTAAAGGATCAGCAGGTCAATCATTTGGTGCATTTTCTTCTAAAGGTTTAAAACTTGTATTAAAGGGAGATGCAAATGATTATGTTGGTAAAGGTTTGTCAGGAGCTACGATTTCAATAAAATTACCTGAAGAGAGCAATTTAGTTTCAAATGAGAATACAATTTTAGGAAATACTGTTCTTTACGGAGCTACTTCAGGAAAACTTTTTGCTGCTGGCCAAGCTGGTGAAAGATTTTCAGTTAGAAATTCTGGTGCAGTTACAGTAATTGAAGGATGCGATTCTAATGGATGTGAATATATGACTGGTGGAACTGTAGTAATTTTAGGAGATGTTGGTGATAATTTTGCAGCTGGTATGACAGGTGGAATGGCCTTTATATATGATAAATCTCAACAATTTGAAAAGAAAGTAAATCCAGAATCGGTAGTTTGGCAAAATGTAGAGACAGATTATTGGAAAGAATATTTAAAAAATTTAGTCAGTGAGCACTTCAAAGAAACTGAGTCTCAATTATCGAAAAAAATAATTGAAAACTTTGATGATGAAGTAAATAATTTTGTTCAGGTGTGTCCTAAAGAAATGTTGGATAAATTAAAAAATCCAATTACTTTAAAAAAAGATATAAAAAAAGTTAGCTAAATTAATAATTTAAGCTCTTTTAAAATTATATTTAACCATTTTTTATTTGATAAACTGTGATCACCTTTTTTTACAATATTTAATTTTTTCTTAGCTTTTGGAAATAATCTTAA
>CACDQA010000045.1 GCA_902554745.1 uncultured Pelagibacteraceae bacterium | reverse complement strand
TGAAATATAAGTCTTTTCCTGGATCTAATGTTGCACCTAATGGATCTAGAACACCAGTTTTGATCTTCATATCTTTTGCTACTGCATTGATAATATCAGGATTAAACTGAGGCTCTGAGAATACACAAGCAACTTTATCATGTTCGATAATTTCTCTAATTTCAGCAAGTTGTTCAGCTCCAGGCATTACATCTGTATTAACAGTAAATGCACCTAACACTTTAACATTAAATCTTTCCTCAAAATATTGATAAGCATCATGGAATACAATTGAAGAAACGCTACTACTTAAATCTGTCATTACATCAATTGTAAGTTTATCGATTTCTTGTAAAGCTTTAGCTAAATTACTTTTATATTTAGCTTCATTTTTAGGATCATTTTCAATTAAATGTTCTGCCATTTCATTTAACATAGCTTTTGCATTAATTGGGTCCAACCAAATGTGTGGATCAAATTCACCATGCGCATGTCCATCATGATCGTCATGTCCGTGGTCGTCATGATCATCCTCTTTTTTACCATGATCGTCATGATCGTGGTCGTGATCATCTTCCTTTTTACCGTGGTCATCATGGTCATGGTCATCTTCTTTTTTCCCATGATCATCATGGTCGTGATCATCTTCCTTTTTACCGTGGTCATCATGATCTTCTTCTTTTTTACCATGATCGTCATGTCCGTGATCGTCATGATCATGTTCGTCAAAAATATTTCTTTCTCTAAATTTTAATACCTGTAATCCTTTAGTTTCCATTAATTCAATTTTTTCTGCTTTCTTAGCAATTGAACTCAATGGTTTTTCTAAAAAACTCTCTAAATCTTCACCAACCCAAAATATTAAGTCAGCATTTTGAAGCATTTTTGCGTGTGAAGGTTTCATTGCAAATCCGTGTGGAGAAGCATATCCATCAACTATTAAATCAGGTTTAGCAATACCATCCATTAAGTAACTAGCTAATGAATGAATTGGTTTAATAGAAGCAACTACTTTTATTTCAGCATTTGCTGGTGTAAAGAATGTTAGAATTGATAATATTGAGAATATAAGTGGTATTTTTTTAATATTTTTCATAATAAGTAATTTAATTGGTTGTTATAATATAACGTTATGTAATAATATAACATTTATAAGTCAAGTAATATATGAGCTCAGAAAATAGTACATTAGTAAAATTAAATAACGCTGGTTTTAAACAAAATAATAAATGGCTAGTGGAAGGTGTTTCATTAACTGTTGAAAAGGGTAAAATCGTTACCCTTATTGGACCTAATGGATCTGGAAAAAGTACTACCGCAAAAATTGCATTGGGAATTTACAAAAACATAGAAGGAAGTGTTGAGAAATACACAAATAAAGTTGGATATGTTCCTCAAAAAATATCTATTGATTGGACCTTACCGTTAAGAGTTTATGATTTTATGCTTCTAACTGAAAATATTAAAGATGAGGCAATTGATGAAGCACTTACATTAACAGGCGTTATCCATCTTAAGAATAAAAATTTAGGAAATTTATCAGGTGGTGAATTTCAAAGAGTTTTAATTGCAAGAGCTATTTCAAAAAAACCTGAATTATTAGTTCTTGATGAACCTGTTCAAGGAGTTGATTATACTGGTGAGATTGCTTTGTATGAATTAATAAAAAGAATTTCTGATACACTAAATTGTGGAATTCTATTAATCTCTCATGATCTACATACAGTTATGACCGCAACTGATCATGTGGTTTGTTTAAATGGTCACGTATGTTGCTCTGGATCACCAATGGATGTTGCTAAGAATAATGAATATAAAACCTTATTTGGTGAACAAGCATCTCAAATTCTTTCTGTATATGAACATAAACATGATCATGTTCATTCAGATAAAGGTGAAATAAAGAAAAATTAATATGTTTGATGATTTTTTTATAAGAGCACTAATTGCAGGCTTAGGTATAGCCCTAGTAACTGGGCCTCTTGGTTGTTTTGTTGTTTGGAGAAGATTATCTTACTTTGGTGATACATTAGCTCACTCTGCTCTACTAGGTGTCACTTTAGCTTACTCGTTTGAATTAAACATTGCTCTTTCAGTATTTATTATTTCATCTTTAATTGCTTTGATTTTAATTCAATTACAGAAGAAAACTAACTTACCTGGTGATGCTTTGCTTGGGCTATTGGCGCATTCTTCTTTAGCTGTAGGATTAGTAGTAATAGGTTTTTTAACATTTATTCGTTTTGATATCATGGGACTTTTATTTGGTGATATATTAGCCGTAACAACTGATGATTTATTAATAATCTGGACTGGTGGTGCAGTAATTTTATTAGTTCTAAAATTAATTTGGAAACCATTGTTTGCATCTACAGTTAATTACGAATTAGCTGAAGCAGAAGGGTTAAACCCTGATAGAGCTAAAGCTATTTTTACAATTCTTATGGCTGCTGTAATAGCCATATCAATTAAAATGGTAGGGTTATTACTAATTACAGGTATGCTTATTATTCCAGCTGCGATGGCTAGAAATATTTCTGATAGCCCTCAAAAGATGGTGTTATTTTCAATAATTGGTGGATTGTTGTCAGTATTATTAGGACTATTTTCATCTCTAGAATTTAATACATCATCTGGGCCTTCAATTATAATGGCTTCTTTGATTTTATTTATATTATCTTTACTTAACATTAAACAATCGATTAAATTGAAAAACTGATAACTAATTGATAAGAATTTAAAGATGCAAAAAGAACATAACCTTTCCAAAAATCAAAAAATCATTTTTGATCTTATTGATAAATTTGGTGGACCTATGAAAGCTTATTCAATTTTATTTAATGTCCAAAAAAAGGGAATAAAAGCACCACTACAAGTTTATAGAGCCCTAGATAAGTTGGTTGAAATTGGAAAAATTCATAAGATTGAAAGCAGAAATGCTTTTATAGCTTGTCAAAATTCCAGCTGTCAGGTCTCTAAAGCGACAGCTTTTTCAATTTGTGAAAGTTGCGAAAATGTATCTGAAATAAGTAATTCAAAACTTTCAAAATATTTATCTAATTTTTCAGATGACTCCGGA
>CACDQA010000044.1 GCA_902554745.1 uncultured Pelagibacteraceae bacterium | reverse complement strand
TTAACTTTGAATTTTTTATTTTTTAATAAATTTTCTTTATCTAGTATTTGAAATAATTTTTGAACAGTGTTTTTTTTTCCAATATTTTTAGAAAACTTTCCATAAAAAGAAATATGGTGTTTTTTTCCATTATGTTGATTTATCAAAATAACATCATGTAAATCTATGAAACTAATTATACTTTCAATCTTATGTAAAACCTTTTTTTTTCCAGTGATATTTAGTGCTAAATTTAACTTTGCATTAGATTTAATTTTATTAATTTTCATTTAGGAATTTTTAAGACCCTCAATTACTTTAATATTAATTTTTTCTCTCAAATCGTCTTCGGTATCATCAAAAGTTAAAACGTTGTTCCAAAAATATCTTGCTTGAATTTTTCGATTTAATTTCCATAAAATGTCTCCATAATGATCATTCACGATTGGGTCATCTGGCATTAATTCTACAGCTCTTTTTAAATACTTTTCTGCTTCTAGATAATCCTCTATTAAAAAATACGCCCATCCAATTGAATCAATAATATATGGATCATTGCTTTTTAAATCATATGCTGTTTTCAACATATCCATTGCTTCATTAATTTTATAATCACGCTCTAACCAGGAGTAAGCAAGGTAATTCAAAATATATGCATCACTAGAATCAATTTTAAGCGCATGCAATAAATCTTCATCTGACTTTTCATAATTTCTCATTCTTTCATAGCTACCGCCTCTACGATACAAGACATCTGATTTAATAAGTGAATTGTCGTCCAGTGTTAAAATAATTTCTGTATAACGATCTATTGCCTTTTCATAATTTTTAGAATTTTTATAAAAATTTGCTAAATCAAAAATCATTTTTTTATTTGGATTTTCAATTTTATTAAATTTTGAATCTATGTATTTAATTCCATTTTCATAATCCAGCTCTTGAATTATTATTTGAGCTTCTTTTTTTAATCTAAACCAATAATAAAATTCATCTTCTTTTTTAAATTTTTTTAAGATCCTTTGTACTTTATCAAATTCATCATTAAGATAAAAATTTTCTGCAGCCAATGACAGATTAAATTCAAACTTAGGATTTAAATAGTTTGACAAATTTAAGTAAAAATTTGATTTCTCAAAATTATCCTGAGAAGAATAAAGATTAGAGATTAAAAATAAAAACTCACTTACAAGATCATTATGATCTTTGCATGAAAAAATTTTTCCAAAATCATTGAATTTTTCTTTGTCTATCCAACTTTTACTTTGTGAAAGTAAAAGTGTTGAATTTATATAATCAATTTGTTCAACAACTAATCTTGCTTCATTTAATTTATTGTTATCAATTAAATAATTTAGATAAAAGAAAATGTATCTTGAATAATCACCTTGTGGATTATTTATTAAATTAAGAAAAAATGATGATGTTCTTTTATCTTCAATATAACATCTTTGGAATGTCTCAGCTATAAGAGACAGGTTTCCAAAATTTTTTTTGTTATCTAATATTTTTTTATTTTTAAATGTATAAATGTACTGTTTTAGAGTTTCAAATATAACTAGGTTTATCCTATCTTCATCTTGAAATTTTAAACTTTGTGTTAAATATTCATCAGCTTTTTTAAAATTATTTTTCTTTAAACTGTCAATTATTAAAATTATATAAGCATCATAAAAATCTGAGTTAGATTTGTTTGCGTTGTTATTTAACACATTAATTGCTTGAGGTACTTTGTTATCTAAAACTAAAGAGTTAACATATCTTTTTAAATAACTGTCATGTTTGTTAATTAATACTTTAGTTAAGTTAAAAAATTTTAATGCTTTAGAATTATCTTGATTTTCAAATGCAACAATCCCAGAAAAATAATTTGATAAATCTCTTGAGTTAAAATCATTAAAAGTAGCACTTTTAGAATACAAAGGTGTCTGATAAGATATAAATATTAATAGTACTAATTTTAGAAATTTTAGGAACATGTGACCATACTATGACTAAAAAAGTGATAAATCAAAATACCAAATTAAACCAAGAACTAATTAATACTATTGAGCCGAAATTTATATTCGCTGATAAGCCAATAAATAGATTTAATATTTTAGAAAAAAACAATGGTACCCTGCAAATTTATAAAGAAGAATTACTAAAAAATTTAAAAGATCAAATAAATTCAATTGAAAATTGTAAATTGAAAGAAAATTCAAACAAAATTATTTTAGGTGAGGGAAATATAAATAGCCCTTTAATGTTAATTGGAGAGTCTCCTGGGGCTGAAGAGGAAAAATTGGGTGTCCCATTTAGAGGTGAAGTTGGCGAACTTCTAAACAAAATGCTTATAGCTATCAATATTAAGAGACAGAATATTTACACAAGTTATGCAATCAATTTTAGACCACCTGATGACAGAAAACCAACCTCAAATGAAATTAAAAGATACTCAGTATTTTTAAAGGAGCATATATCGATTATAAACCCAAAGATTATTGTTTTGATGGGTAGTTCGGCAATGGAGGCTATAACAGGAATAAGTGAAAAAATAACTACTGAAAGAGGACATTGGAAGGAAGTGATTTTAAAAAACAAAACATTCCCTTTAATGATAACTTTTAATCCATCCTATTTAATCCGTTTTCCAGAAAATAAAAAACACTCATGGGAAGATTTAAAGAAAATTAGAGATAAAATTAAAGATCTAAAGTTAAAAATTTGATGAAGGTAATTGCTGGGGTTGATGAGGTTGGCAGAGGAAGTTTGATTGGGCCTGTTTATGCTTCAGCAGTAATTTTAAAAAAATCAATTAATCCTAAATTATTAAAAGATTCAAAGTTATTAAGTAAAAAAGAGAGAGAGTATCTATGTACATATATAAAAAAAAATTCTACTTGGTCTATAGGCAAAGCTTCAGTAAAAGAGATAGAAAAATTGAATATACTACAAGCAAGTTTGTTAGCTATGAAAAGAGCTATCAAAAAACTTAAGAAAAAACCAACACACGTTTTGATAGATGGAAACAAAACTCCAGAATTAAAAAATTATAATTTAAAATCAGTTATAAAAGGAGATAAAAAAGTCCCTTCTATTTCGGCAGCCTCTGTAATTGCAAAAGTATCAAGAGATAAATTTATAACTACCTTGTCAAAAAAAAATAAAGGTTACGATTGGGATAAAAACTTTGGATACGGAACAAAACATCACTTAAAAGCGTTGAAAAAATTAGGTATTACCAAACATCATAGAATTTTACTAGCTACATCAAATAAAAATGACCTCATTCTTGATCCTTTTTTAGGATCAGGAACAACAGCTACCGTAGCAAAAAAACTAGGAAGAAATTATTTCGGAATAGAAAAAGAAAAAAATTATTTTAAAGCTGCTGAGCAACGCTTAAAAACTACAAAGCCTCTTGAGGATGATTTGTTGGATACGCTAAAAAATA
>CACDQA010000043.1 GCA_902554745.1 uncultured Pelagibacteraceae bacterium | reverse complement strand
CAAAGACAATGTATTTTAATAAAATAATAATTAAATTAAATTTATGAAAAAAATTATTTTTTATAACTTCATAATTTTTATTATTTTGTATATTACGGTTGAAGTTTTATCTGGATCTTTAGCATTTAAAAAAAAACTTAATTGTTCATATTTAATGTGTAATAAAACTTATAATTTTGTTACTCCTTTTGATTTTTATAAAAATAAAAAAGAAGTAATTTACTCTAGAGATAAGTATGGTTTTAGAGGTAGGTTTAAAGATCTTGATAAAATTGATATTTTAACTGTAGGCGGAAGTACTACAGATGAAAGATTTTTAAAATTAGGTGATACATGGTCTGAAAAACTTGAAAGTAAATTTAATCATAATAAAAATAATATTGATGTAGTTAATTCAGGAATTGATGGTCAATCCACATATGGTCATATTTGGAATTTTGAGGAATGGTTTGCAAAATTAGATAATTTTAAACCAAAATACTCTCTTTTTTATATTGGTGTAAATGAAAGATTAAATTTGATGCATTATGATAACCATTATGGGGTAGAAATAAAAATGAATCTATTTAGAAAAATAAAATATCTTATAAAAAAAAATAATGGTATTACTTACAAACTTATTCACCTAGTTTATAAAAAATTTTTCTTAAATAATAAATATATCGTTAATAGCGGTGTTTCTCACGTTAAAAGAGAATCAAACTATAGATTAGTAAACAAAGATTATACTCTTTCAAAAGAATATGAAATTTACTTAAACAGAAATTTAAAGAAGATATATGAATATTCGAAAAAAATTGGATCAGAACCAATATTTATTACACAAAAAACTTTATTAGGAAAATACGAAAATCAAAAATATTTTTCAGTTGATAATGTAAATAATTATCTTCATGAGAGATATATTGCAAAAATCATTATAAAATTTTGCTTATTATATAAAGTTAAATGTATTGACTTAAACAATAATTTAGATTTTTTAGAAGAGGACATGTATGACTTAGTTCATACATCACCAAGTGGTTCAGAAAAAATTGCTGAACATATTTATTTTGAACTGAAAAACTATTTAAGTTTTAATTGATTTATGAATAAAAAAAATAAATTTATTTTTATAACCTTAATAATTTTATTTAATTACTTTATTCTTATTTGTTTAAATTTTTACTTAACAAGAAATTTTCCGCATGATTTAGACGTAGCTACAAAAAAAGGAGCCTCAATATTATCCGAAAAAAACAAGAGCCTAAATCAAGGTTTAGACAAAAGTATAAATCTACCAGTTTTTCCTTTTTATTATTTAATAAATGATTTTTATAGAAAATTATCTAATGATAATAAAATTATGCCACTCAGTTTAATGCCTAATAAATCATATTTAAAATGTGATGAAGGATATGGTCAAAAAGTGATTGAAACGGATAGATATGGTTATGAAAATGATGATAATATTTGGAATAACAAAGAAATTGATGTTTTAATAATTGGAGATTCTTTTGGTAATAGTTTTTGTGTAAAAAAAGAAGACACAATCAATTTTAATTTAAATAAAAATTATAAGACTTTAAACCTTTCTCTTCCGGGCAATAGCCCAATAGTATATGCCTCAATCTTTAAAAACTTTTCTAAAATAAAAAAATTTTCAAATGTAGTAATTATTTTTTATTCAAATGATAATATTTATGAGAAGGATAATATTGTTGATCAACAATATATAAAAAATAATAATAAATATTTAATATATAGAAATGACTCATACTTTATTGATAATAAATATTTAGAATTTTTAAATAAATCAGAAAAATATGAATTAGAATTTTTTAAAAAAGAAAATAAAAAAAGAGCGGCTTTTACAAGAAGATTATCCAAACATCTTAAGCTAGAAAGAATTAGATATTTTTTTAAATTTTTTATTTATAACTTAAACAATAAAGTTCCTTATTCTAGTAAATTAACTATAGATTTAGTAGAAAGTTATTGTAAAAATAATAATTGTAACAGTTATTACGTTTTCATACCTCATGATGTTTCAAAAAGAAAAGTTTATTTAAATAAAAGTTATATAAATAAACTAAATAATTATTTAAATGAAAATTTTAATAAAAAATTAATCAATACTTCAGAAGAAATATATTTAGATCAACAAAATAATTTTGCAATAGAAGGTCATCATTTAAGTGCAAAAGGATACAAAATAGTAAGTGATATAATAATAGATAATATTAGCTCAAAAGTTAAATAATATATTAATATTTATATTTAAACTTAAAATAAATTTTACATATTAAATTTGATCTACTATATTTGACATACCAACTTCAAATAAGTTCTTTTTCAATGTCGAAAAAATTTATTATTTTCTATGTTTTATTGCTAGTACTAACACTTGGTATTTTTCTTTATCTATTTGAACTATATTTGATTATTAGTTCTCAAAAAAAAATAGCTCAGGTTGAAGGTTATGAAGTAATTGAAAAAATAAAACATGAAAATTCTTTAATTGATAAAGAAAGTGATAAATACAACATACCTTTAAGCACATGTGATTTTTTAACAAATGATAAACTACGACCTCATCAAGTTTATTCAAAAGAATTAAATTTATATCCACTAACAAATCCAAAAAATTATAAAGTCATTGCTCAAACTGAAGGAGAGGAGTGGGCAATATATAAAACAGATAGATACGGATTTAGAAATATTGATACAGTATGGGACAAAGAGAACTCTAATTATTTTTTTGGAGATAGTTATGCAATTAGCTCTCATGTTTCAGAGAAAAACTCTGTACATTTTTTATTGAATGCAAAAGGTTACGATGCTTTAAGTTTAAGTGGGGGTTGTTGGAGTCCTCCAGAATATTATACTGTGAAAAAAGAAATGCTTTTTGCTCTTAGAAACAATATGATTCCAAAACCAAAAACTCTTAATTTACTTTATTATACTGGCAATGATTTCAGTCATCCAATCACATGGAGTAATCAAAATATTTTAAACAAATATTTTACCGAAGATGACTTTGTTCAAAAAATTTTCTCAAACGCATATCAAAAAAAAATTATCAAATTAGCAAATTTAACAAAAAAGGAAGTTTTGATAAAAAAACCAAGGAATATAGTTATAAGATATTTATTTTCTCCATTTAAATTAACCCATACAAAGCATGTAATAAAAAGAACAATATTTAAAAGTGACGTAGCATTAAATGCATATGGCCAATTTGTGGATGAAACAAATCCAACTTTTCAAAAAATAAAATATTATATAAATAAAGATTTTGAAATATCCAAAGAGATCTGCAGTATATACAAGTGTAAAATTAATGTTTTTGCATTAGCTTCATATGGAGACTTCTTTTTTAAAACCGGTAAAAAAAAGAGACCTGGTTTTATTTTTGAAGATTATTTAAAAAATTTATCAATTAAAAACAATTTTAATTTTATCTCAATTTATGATGAATTTAGTCCTAAAATTTTTGAAAGCAATCAATCTAAGTATTATTTTCCTAAAAACAAAATAGGACATTATTCTATTTACGGTTATTCTAAATTGGCAGATTTGATGATTGAAAATTTTTAAAAACTAAGAATTTAAATAAAAAAAATTTACTTATTAGGCTTGTTCAATTATAAATATTAGCATAAATACTCATGAAATTCATTAATGCCCTCGTGGTGAAATTGGTAGACACAAAGGACTTAAAATCCTTGCCGCTTGCGGAGTGCCAGTTCGAGTCTGGCCGAGGGCACCAATAAATGAGCAAACTTCAGATAATTTCAGATAAAAATAAAAAATCTTCAAAGATTAAAAA
>CACDQA010000042.1 GCA_902554745.1 uncultured Pelagibacteraceae bacterium | reverse complement strand
GAATTTTTTCATTTTTAATCCTTAAAGTTATTAGTTTTGAAAACCGTATTTTCTTAGTCTTACATCACCAGTTCTGGCATGAGCTTCCATTCCCTCGTATCTAGAAATTCTTGCACAAGCAGCACCAACTTCTTTTGTTGCAGCCTTACTCATTCTCTGGAAACTCAACGTTTTAATAAATTTTCCAACAAACAAACCGCCTGTGTATCTACCAGCTCCTTTTGTTGGCAAAATGTGATTTGTACCTGAGCATTTATCTCCATAAGCAACGGTTGTTTCTTCACCAATGAATAAAGATCCATAATTTTTTAATCTGTCGTGGTACCATTGTAAATTTTTGGTCTGGACTTCTAAATGTTCTGGAGCGTATTCATCACTAACTTTAGCAATCTCTTCATCAGTGTCACAAAGAATTACTTCACCATAATCTCTCCATGCAGCACCGGAATTTTCTCTTGGAAGATCTGGTAAATCTGCAATTAATTCTGGAACTCTTTCCAATACATAATCTGCAACTTTTTTACTTTTAGTAAATAACCAAGCTGGAGAATTATAACCGTGTTCTGCTTGTCCAACTAAATCATATGCAACCATTTCAGGATCAGCCGTCTCGTCTGCAATTACTGCAATTTCTGTAGGTCCTGCGAATAAATCTATACCAACTTTTCCAAATAAAATTCTTTTTGCTTCAGCAACAAATTGGTTTCCAGGCCCAACTAAAATATCCGCAGGTGCATTTCCAAATAAACCGTTTGTCATTGCTGCAATAGCTTGTACACCACCTAAATTCATTATCACGTCAGCACCACATAAGTCAGCTGTATAAACAATTGATGGATGCACTCCAACTCCAGGTTTAGGTGAACTGCAAACTAAAATATTTTTTACACCAGCAACTTTTGCTGTTGTTACACTCATTACAGCTGAAGCTATATGAGCATATCTTCCAGCTGGAACATAACAACCTGCCGTATTTACCGGAATAAGTTTTTGTCCAGCAAATAAACCATCAGACAATTCAACTTCAAAATCTTGGCCATAATTTTTCAATTGTGCTTCGGCAAATTTTCTAACTCTTTCATGAGAGAATTGAATATCATCTTTAGTTTTTTGATCTAAATTTTTTTTTATTTCTTCAATTTTTTCTTTTGAAACAATTACATCACCTTCATATTTATCAAATTTTTTCGAAAGCTGCTTACAACCTTCCTCTTTACTAGTCTCAATATCTTTTAGAATATTTTCAACTATTTCTCTTGTTTTTGTGTCGTCAGTTGATGATGTTTTTGGTGATTTTTTTAAGTATGTAATTGCCATTTCTCTCCTTTAAAATTTCAATTTATTTAAATGAATTTCTTTTAAAATTCAATGAATCATTTAGTCCAAAGCAACTACTGCAGCAGCAATTGAAGCTAAACGCGCTTGAGCTTCATCAGATCTACTTGTTATAACGACTGGTACTTTTCCACCGACCACAACTCCTGCGGCACATGCACCACTAAAGTATATCAGCATTTTTACCAAAGCATTTCCGGTTTCTACACTCGGCACTAACAATACATCTGCCTCACCAGCAACCAAATTTTTAATTCCTTTAATTGCTGCAGATTTTTTTGAAATACTGTTATCAAATGCTAAAGGACCAAATACGTCAGCATTTAAATTTTCTTCTTGTGCTAATTTTGTAATTTCTGCAGCCTCAATAGAACTTGGCACACTTTCTAAAACTTCTTCGGTTGCAGATAATACAGATATTTTTGGCTTTTCTATTCCTATTCTATTTGAAAAATTAACGACATTCTTAAGAATATGCATTTTTGTTTTAACATTTGGTAAAACATTTAATGCTCCATCAGTAATAATTAATGGTTTATCATCTTTACCGATAGTCATATGCCAGATATGACTTAATCTTGTTTTTCCCAATAAATTATATTCACGTTTAAGCACTTCTTTCATAAGCACATCTGTATGAATATGGCCTTTCACTATTATTTGCACCTTGCCTTCACTTGCTAATTTAGCAGCAATTTTAGCAGTATCATTTTCTACAGGTTCATGGATAAGTTCATATTTAGAAATATCCCATTTGATATCTTCAGCGCATTTTTGAATTTCTACTTCATGACCAATAAATATTGGCTCAATTAAATTTTCATTAACCGCATCTTGAACTGATAACATGGGTAAAGGTTTACCAGCATTTACAACCGCAACTGTAACTCCTTTTTTTTTATGAGCTAAATCTAATAAGTTGTTTGGACAGACAATTTCTTTGTTTGAAAGCATTTTTTTCTACAAATAAGTGAAAAAACTGAACATGTATATAAAAAAAATTCTTTATATAAATTTAACAAGTTTATATAATTGGTTTTGAGCGGGGGAGACTTTGGAAATTGTAACTAAAATTGCGCCAATTATTTTGGCCTTGATAATGTTAGGTTTAGGCCTAGGATTAAAACTTGAAGATTTTGGAAGAGTATTCAAAACACCAAAAGATTTTATTGTTGGTTTTATTTCTCAATTAATAATTCTTCCAATTGTAGCATACATATTAATTTTAATTCTAAAAACACCACCTGAAATAGCAATAGGGGTGATGATCATAGCTGCAGCACCAGGAGGTGTTACATCTAATGTAATGACAAAATTTGCCGATGGTGATGTTGCATTATCAATATCTTTAACAGCTGTTATTAGTTTATTAAGTATTATCACTGTTCCTTTAATAATCTTTACATCTGCAGACATGTTAGGGATAACAGAAGTCTCTCAAAACATTTCAATGACAGGAATAGCTTTAAAAATGTTTTTAGTTGTAACAGTACCTGTAATATTAGGAATGATTATCAGAAAATTTGCTGAAAATTTTATATCCTCTAAAGTTGAAATATTTAATAAACTCAATATTATTTTGTTTGCTGTTTTTTTTGTAGCGGCTTTTTATTCAGAAAGAGAAAATTTTATTAGCTTTATTAAACAAGCAGGCCTAATTGCTTTAATTTTAAATATTTCAATGATGGTCATTGCATATTATATTGCAAAAGCTTTTGCTTCAGGTGTTAAACAAATGAAGTGTATTGCTTTAGAATGTGGATTACAAAATGGTACGTTAGCATTATTTGTCTCTACGCAAATATTTGGTACTGATATATTATATGCATTACCAACAGGTGCGTATGCACTAATCATGTATATAACCGGATTTATTTTTATTTATATTTTAAGAAAATCTAATTAAGGATTTATTATTCTTATTTGGTTAAAGACTTTATAGATAAAATTACTTAAACTAAGCATATTTTGATTTATCATTTTTCCTGTTTTTTGAAACGCACTATCTTTAGCATCAAATGTAATTAATTTTTTTTCATTTATATGAAGATATTTTTTATCAATTAAATATTTTAGCTTTCTTACAACAGTTGGTCTTGGAATACCAGTTATCTCAGAAATCGACATGGCATTAACACCTCTCACATCTGAACCCATAAGTGCTTTATGGTATGAACGTATATTTTTCTTTGGAATAAATTCTTTATTCTTAACTGCATTAATAATGACCACCATTCCAATAGCTAAATATTCTAAATCTTTAATTTCATCCCTCCATCTCTTCATATAAATGAACCAGAATTTATTAAATTGGTACCAACAATAAGAGAAATTTTCTTTCATCGCAGATATTATTTCATCAACTGAATAAACTTCAGTTGCAAGTTTTTCTTTTTTTAAAATTTTGTTAAACTCATGTAATATTGTTGCAATCTCTGTCAAAGTGTTAGTTGCTCTGGCTGAGTAGAGAGTATCTCTAACAATAAATATTTTCTTACCAACTCTTTTAATTGTTCCTTCATTCTCTAACTCTAGAACTTTTCTTCTGATACTTTCTTTTGGTATTCCTAGATCTTTTGAAATGTCTGAAATATTAATTTTGTTAATTTCTATTGATTTATCCTTAT
>CACDQA010000041.1 GCA_902554745.1 uncultured Pelagibacteraceae bacterium | reverse complement strand
CAGACTCTCCAACTAATCCTAAAATTTCTCCTTTGTTAACATCAATATTTACATTCTTAGCAGCGTAAACTGTTTCTTTTCTCATTTGATAATCAACACTAAGATTATTTATTTTTAAAAATGTCATTTTTTTAATTTTGGATTTAAAGTATCTCTCATCCAATCGCCTAATAAATTAATTGAAAATGCTAAAATAACCAAGAAAATTGCTGGAAAAAAAGTTATCCACCATTCTCCTGAAAATAAAAAATCATTACCAAGTCGTATCAATGTCCCTAAAGAAGGTGTTGTTGGAGGCACGCCAACTCCTAAAAAACTTAAAGTAGACTCGGCTAAAATAGCAAGTGCTAGACCAATGGTTCCAATTACTAACACTGGTCTTAAAATATTGGGTAAGATATGTTTAAACATAATAATTACATTTGAAACCCCAATTATTGTTGATGCTGAAACATAGTCTTTATTTTTTTCTACTAAAGTTGCAGCTCTAGAGACTCTTGCAAATTGTGGCCACTCTGAAATTCCGATAGCAAATATTAAAACATAAATTGCCATTTCATCATGCATTTCTCTTGAAATTAATCCTCTTGCAATACCATCAACTAGAAGAGCCATTAAAATACTTGGTACTGTTAACTGAACATCGGTTAATCTCATTACTATCATTTCATATTTTCCACCAAAAAATCCAGCTGTTAAACCCAATCCAACTCCAAGAATTAAACTAAAGATTATTGCAGAAAAACCTACAATCAGAGAAATTCTACATCCATACAAAATTGTCGATAACATATCTCTTCCTTGTCCATCAGTACCTAAAATAAATTTAGCTAGACCATCTTCTGTCCATGAAGGTGGTGTGAATGCATCCATCAATGATAGAGAAGAAGGGTCAAAAGGATTGTAAGGTGTTATGAGCTCAACAAAAAAAGAACAGAAAAAAATTATAAACAAAATAGTAGATGATGCAATTGCAGTGGGAGATTTAATAAAGCTGTGATAAATATCACTATCTTTTATTCTTTCCCAAGTAGTTAAAGATTTGTTATCCACTTGCAGTATCTCCTTTAACTCTTATTCTTGGATCAATTAAATAATAAAGAATATCAACTATAAAATTTATCATTACAAAAACAAAAGCTATAAAAACCAAATAAGCTGACATGATTGGTATATCTACGAATTGAACTGCTTGAATAAATAAGAAACCCATTCCAGGCCATTGAAAAACAGTTTCGGTAATAATTGAAAACGCAATTAGAGTTCCAATATTTATTCCTGCAATAGTTATTACTGGTATCAATCCATTTTTTAATGCATGTTTATATTTAATACTATTTTCACTAATTCCTCTAGCACGAGCAAATTTAATATAATCTGTTTGTAATATTTCCATCATCTCTGCTCGCACAAGTCTGATAATGTAAGTCATTTGGAAAAGGCTTAATGTTACTGAAGGAAGTATAATTGCTTTAAGTCCTGAAACTGTTAAAAAACCTGTAGTCCAAAAACCTAATTCAACAACCTCTCCTCTACCAAAAGAAGGTAATATTCCTAATATTACTGCAAACAAATATATAAATAATATACCAATTACAAATGTGGGGAGCGAAACCCCCAACAAGGAGACTGCCAAAACAAAATCACTTAAAAAACCTTTTCGATTTATGCCTGTATAAACTCCTAATAATGTACCGGTTATAAGTGCAATTAGTGCTGAAATAACCACAAGTTCTATAGTTGCAGGCAATCTTTCAACTATTAATTCTGAAACAGGTCTTCTTAATTGATATGAAATTCCAAACTCACCCTTTGAGGCATTAACTATAAATCTTGAAAACTGTACATGAATTGGATCCATTAAACCAAGTGTTTCCCTCAATTCTGATCTTTCCTCATCAGAGGTCTCTTCACCAACCATGTTATTTATTGGATCTCCAACAAAATTAAATAATGAGAAAGATACAAAAGCGACAACCAACATCACCAAAGCAGATTGAAACAGCCTTTTAAAAAAATATTTTATCAATTTGAAGGTTTAAACTTACAAGCCCTTTAAATTTTAAAGGGCTTGTAATAATTTTTAATTATTTAAAACTAGCAGTTCTGAATAACGGTTCGTTATTCGGTCTGATAGGAACATCAACATTACTTTTAGATGCCCAAGAAATTACTTGGTGATGTAAAGGAAGATAAGAAATATCATCTTTTACAATTTTCCAAGCTTTTGCAATTGCAGCATTTCTTTTATCTAAATCAACTTCGCCTTCCATAACTCTAATTGCAGAATCAACGTCTGCGTTACTAAAGTTAACTTTGTTCCAGCTAGCACCAGTTTCATATAAATAATGGAAAACATAGTGACTATCTAAAGTTGGAACACCCCATCCTAGCATATAGAAATCACCTTGATCATCTTTAAGCTCTTTGAAGTGTTTACTTTTAGTTTGAGCGAATAAGTTAACGTTAACTCCAATTTTACCTAACATTCCAACAACAGCAGTACATATTGCTTCATCATTTACATATCTATCATTAGGACATCTAAGTTCAACATCAAAACCATTAGGATAACCTGCATCAGCTAAAAGTTTTTTTGCAGCATTAACATCGTAAGGTAATCTTTTATCAAGATCAGCTGTGTATCCATTTACACCTGGAAAAGTTATAATCCCTGCTGGCTCACTTAAACCTCTCATAACTTTTTTCTTAATCGCTTCAATATCAATTGCTTGATAAAGAGCTTGTCTTACTTCTTTTTTCTTGAATGGATTATCGCCTGTATTACCAGTTCTCAACTGTTCAGCTGCTTGGTCCATACCTAAGAAAATTGTTCTCATCTGAGCTGTACTTTCAACTTTATGACCTGAAGAAGATCCAATTCTTTTTAAATCTTGAACTGGTGCATCAGTAACTAAATCAATCTCTCCAGATAACAATGCTGCTACCCTTGTAGCTGCATTTTTAATTGGAAGTAATTCAATTTGAGTTACTTTTTTATCTTTCATCTCACCCCACCAATGCATGTTTTTTTTGAAAACAGTTTTTGTATTAGGTTCACGTAAAGTAATTCTAAATGGCCCAGTTCCTAATGCTTTAGTTGCTGAAATAGTTTCTTGTCCTGCATCCCAATTTTGTGGAACAATAGCAAAGTTCTCTTGACACCACTTTTTAGACATAATGAAAATATTTGAAAGTTGGTTCAAAAGAATTGGATTTGGCTTACTTGTTGTAATTTGTACTGTAAACTTATCTATCGCCTTAACATCTGAAATTGTGCTTATATATTCTTTAAAATCTGATGTAGGTTGCTTAGCTCTTAAAATACTAAATACAACATCTTCAGATGTCAGTTTAGTTCCATTGGAAAACTTAGCATCTTCTCTTAAAGTAAAAATCCAAGTATTTGGATCAGTAGCTTTCCATTTTGTTGCTAAAGCAGGCCCTATTTTCATGTCCAAGCCTCTTTGAACTAGAGCTTCATAAACTTGTCTAGATACTTGAGTAGTTGGACCCTCATTTTGCGCATGTGGATCTAGTGTTAAACTGTCTCCTTGCATAGACCATTTAATAGTTTTTGCCCATGCTGAAGAAAATCCGAATACTAGAACTAATGACAATAGTATTCTTACTATATTTTTAGTCTTCATTATTCCCCTCGTTTTTTAAATTTATTTAAAAAAGTATAAGTGAAATAATTGAATTATAGTAGCAATAATTTACTGATAAAATTTAACTTTTATCGCTATCAACTAATTTTTTCTTGCCTATCCAAGGCATCATAGCTCTTAATTCTGCACCAACTTTTTCAACTGGATGCTCAGCTAATTTAGCTCTCGTAGCAAGGAAGTTTTTTTGACCATTTTTGCATTCATCCATCCACTCTTTAGTAAATTTTCCAGATTGAATTTCAGCCAAAACTTCTTTCATTCTTTTTTTAGTTTCTTCTTTATTAACTACTCTTGGTCCAGATTGATATTCACCATATTCAGCAGTGTTTGAAATAGAA
>CACDQA010000040.1 GCA_902554745.1 uncultured Pelagibacteraceae bacterium | reverse complement strand
TTGGTCATTATAGAAACTTAGATCTCCAATATTATTTTTTATTATTTGATTCAAATCTGAAAATTTCCAATCTTCCTCTTTTCTATTTGGAAAACCTTTGTCTATGAAATTGTCTAAACAAAACTTTTTTATTTCAATATCTTTTTGAGATAAACTTAAATTTTTTATATTATTATCAAAATCTTTTTGTAATTGTTCTTTCATTTAATTAAAATTTTCATACCCTTTTTTTTCTAATTCTAAAGCTAAATCTGGACCACCAGATTTTACAATTTTTCCATTAATCAAAACGTGAACAAAGTCAGGTTTTATATAATCAAGTAATCTTTGGTAGTGTGTAATAATTAAAAATGAGTTATTTTTATCTCTCAACGTATTAACTCCATCTGCAACAATCTTTAAGGCATCAATATCTAAACCAGAATCAGTCTCATCTAAGATTGATAGTTTTGGAGCTAACAATGACATTTGTAAAATTTCGTTTTTTTTTTTTTCACCTCCAGAAAAACCAACATTTAATTGTCTGTTTAATTTTTCCTCATCAAATTTTAATTCTTTAGACTTTTCTCTTACCAATTTTAGAAACTCAATAGCATCAAGCTCTTTCTCACCCCTAGCTTTTCTAACAGCATTTAAAGAAGTTTTTAAAAATATATTTGTATTTACACCTGGAATTTCTAAAGGATATTGGAAAGCTAAAAATATACCTTTATGTGCTCTTTCCTCTGTTTCAAGTTCAAATAAATCTTTTTCTTCAAAAAGAACCTCCCCAGAAACTTCATAACCTTTTTTTCCAGATAGAATATTTGATAATGTGCTTTTTCCTGATCCATTAGGACCCATAATTGCATGAACCTCACCAGGATTTATATCTAAGGATAGCCCGTTTAAAATTGACTTATTATCAATTGTTGCATTTAAATTATTTATTTTAAGCATATTAACCTACACTTCCTTCCAGACTGATACCTACAAGTTTTTGAGCTTCTACAGCAAATTCCATAGGTAATTGCTGCAACACTTCCTTGCAAAAACCGTTAACAATTAAGCCAACAGCTTCCTCTGGATTTAATCCTCTTTGCTGACAATAATGTAACTGCTCTTCACTAATCTTGGATGTAGTTGCCTCATGAGCAATATTGGACTCAGAATTTTTATTTTTTATATAAGGGACAGTGTGAGCTCCACATTTGTTACCCATTAATAAAGAGTCGCACTGAGTATAATTAGTTGAATTTTTAGCTTTTGATGAAATATCAACCAAACCCCTATATGTCATATCTGAACTTCCTGCTGATATTCCTTTAGAAATTATTTTACTTTTAGTATTTTTACCTAGATGGATCATTTTGGTACCTGTATCAGCTTTTTGATGATTGTTAGTAATAGCTATTGAATAGAACTCACCAACAGAGTTGTCTCCTTTAAGAATACAACTAGGATACTTCCAGGTAATTGCGGAACCTGTTTCAACTTGTGTCCATGAAATTTTAGAATTTTTACCTTTGCACAAACCTCTTTTGGTTACAAAATTATAAATTCCACCTTTGCCATCTTGATCACCTGGATACCAATTTTGAACAGTTGAATATTTTATTTCCGCATCATCAAGTGCAATTAGTTCTACATTAGCAGCATGTAATTGATTTTCATCTCTCATTGGAGCAGTACATCCCTCTAAGTAGCTAACATAACTACCTTTATCTGCAATAATTAAAGTTCTTTCAAATTGACCTGTATTAGATGCATTAATTCTAAAATAAGTTGATAGTTCCATTGGACATCTAACACCCTCTGGAATGTATACAAAAGAACCATCTGTAAAAACTGCTGAATTTAATGTTGCAAAAAAATGATCACTTGTTGGAATTACAGATCCTAAATATTTTTTGACTAATTCAGGATGATTTTGAATTGCCTCTGATATAGGGCAAAATATTATTCCTTGTTTAGTTAATTCATCTTTAAAGGTAGTAGCTACGGAAACTGAATCGAATACAGCATCAACAGCTATTCCATTTAATCTTGCTTGCTCTTGCAAAGGAATTCCAAGTTTTTTATATGTTTCTAAAAGTTTAGGATCAAGTTCGTCTAAGCTTTTTGGCTTATCTTTCATACTTTTAGGAGCAGAGTAATAATATAAATCTTGATAATCTATTTTTGGAAATTTAGGTTTCTGCCAATCTGGTTCTTTTAAAACTTTAAATCTTTCAAAAGCTTTTAATCTAAATTCAAGCATCCATATGGGCTCTTTTTTTATATTAGAAATAAATTTAATAACATCTTCATTCAAACCTTTTGGGGCTTGAATATTTTCAATATCTGTAGAAAAACCATATTTGTAGTCTTTTAAATTATTTATTTCTTTTTGTCTGTTATCCATCCTAAACTCTTGTTTCTTTATTGTTATTTAATAAATCTTTTAAGCTTTTATTTTCAAAGAATGTATTTATGTGTGTTTCTAATTCATCCCATAGATTATGAGTAATACACTTTGTGGCTTTGCCGTTGCATCCTTTTTTAGATTCTTTTCTACATTGAACAGTTTTTACTTTTTCATCCACAGCGTTGAATATATTTGTTAATTTAATATCGTTTGGGTTTTTATTAAGAACATATCCACCTTGAGTTCCTCTAATACTTTTAACAATTTCGTTCTTTTTTAATTTAGAAAAAATTTGTTCAAGGTAATCTAAAGATATACCTTGTCTTAAAGATATATCTCTTAGTGATACTGGATTAATATTGTCAAACCTAGCTAAATCAACTAGTGCCATTACAGCATATCTACCTTTTGATGTAAGTTTCATTTTTACCCTTAAATAGTGGCTTTTTATACATACCTGACTAAAATGGTCAAGTTTAGAGTACAAAAAAAAACTAACATATTGTCGCTCACATATGATAAACGTACATTTTTTTTGAGAATAATAATCAATATCGCTTATGGATAACAAAATTTTAGAAATATTTATACCTGGTCCTGCAGGAAGACTTGAGGCTAAGTATTTTAAAAGTAAAAAAAATACATCCCCAATTGCTTTAGTATTACAGCCACATCCTCAATATGGAGGAACTATGAATAATAAAGTAGTAGTGGATGCTTTTCATACATTTATGGATAACGATTTTTCTGTTTGTAGGGTAAATTTTCGAGGTGTTGGCAAAAGTGATGGTGAATTTGATAATGGTCAAGGCGAACTTGCCGATGCAGCAGCGGCTTTAGATTGGTTAGAAAGAGAAAATTTTGATAATTCACAATGTTGGGTTACAGGATTTTCATTTGGATCTTTGATTGCAATGCAATTGTTAATGAGAAGACCAGAAATAAATAGATTTATAGCTATTTCACCTCAACCAAATGTTTATGATTTTTCTTTTTTATCTCCATGTCCAACTTCAGGTTTGGTTGTTTATGGTAAAAAAGATGAATTGGTACCAGTAGAATACATTACAGAATTAGATAAAAGATTAAGTGCTCAAAAAGGAATTAAAGTAGAATTTAATGCAATATCAGAGGCTAATCATTTCTTTTCAAAAACAAGTGATGCTTTAGTTAAGCATATGGATAAATATATAAAAAAAGAAACAGCACTTTATTAAAAATTTTCTACAAGTTTTCCTCCCACTGTAAATTCTTTACATCCGGTTGTTTTGCTAAAAGAAATTGGTAAATTTAAAAAAGACCTTATAGCCAAAAATCCAAATGCCTGAGATTCAATATAATCACCATTTAAATTATAATTATCTATAAATTCCAAAGTAATATTATTTTCATTTGATATGTAATTTTTTATACGATTAATTAGATTACTATTTTTTCTTCCACCACCACAGAGTAAAAATTTAATACTATTATTTTGACTAATGTATTTTAAACCTTCTGCAATCAAATATGCTGTAAAATCTGTTATAGTAGCACAACCATCTTCTAACGATAAACCTCTTGCAAAAGATACATCAAAATTTTTAACATCCAATGACTGGGAGTAAGAATTTATTTTAAAATTGTCTATTGCCTGATTAAGAATTAATTGATCGACTTTCCCTGCATTAGATAGTTCACCATTTTTATCAAATTTTTTATTAGAATTATTTCTTATCCATTCATCAATTAAACAATTACCAGGACCTATATCAAAAGCAGAAAGGTTATTTTGGAAATTATATGAGTCATTAATAACTTTTGTAACATTTGCGATACCACCAATATTTAAGAAACCTACTGGAAATTTAACTTTAAAATTTTGATTGATTTTTTTTGATAAAATATAATGAAAAATTGGTGTTAAAGGTGCACCTTGACCATTATTTTGAATATCTTCTTGTCTAA
>CACDQA010000039.1 GCA_902554745.1 uncultured Pelagibacteraceae bacterium | reverse complement strand
CGCATCAGTTAGAAATTGAAGATACGGGCTTAAATTTTAAAGTAAATTTTTCAAGGCAGGGTTTAATTAAACTTAAAACTTCTTCTCAAGATCAAGCTATAGAAATAGTAAGAAGAAGAGTAGATGAGGTTGGAACTAATGAACCGAACATACTTAAAAGAGGAAATAACCGAATTTTAGTAGAGCTTCCTGGATTAGATGATCCAATGAGAATAAAATCATTACTTGGTAAAACTGCAAATCTTACTTTTCGATTTGTAACAAATGACGAAAATGATCGTTTCGGAGTTGAAAAGTTAAAATTTGAAAATGGTCTAGAAGAAGCCACAGTTAGTAAAAGAATTATAATAAGTGGTGAAAATTTACTTGATGCTCAACCAAAAATGGACACTCAAGCTAACCAAACAATTGTTTCATTTACTTTAGATAGAGTAGGTGCAAAAAGATTTGGTAAGGCAACTTCAACTGGTATTGGAAAACAATTAGCCATTGTTTTAGATGGTAAAATTATTAGCGCGCCTGTAGTTAGAGACACTATTGCCAGTGGATCAGGTCAGATAAGCGGTGGCTTTACTTTTCAAACTGCAACTGATCTAGCTTTATTATTAAGATCAGGAGCATTACCAGCGCCATTAGAAATTATTGAAGAAAGAACGGTAGGCCCAGATCTTGGACAAGACTCAATTAATGCAGGAATGATTGCTTTAGCAATAGGTTTTATGTTGGTAATAATTTTTATGTTCGTTAAATATAAAATTTTTGGATTAATTACCAATGTAACATTAATAGTTAATTTGTTTATTCTTTTAGGTGTTTTAACTTTATTTGAAGCTACTTTAACATTGCCTGGTATTGCAGGAATTATCCTTACTGTAGGTATGGCAGTTGATGCAAATGTTTTAATTTTTGAGAGGATTAAAGAAGAATTAAAAGACGAGACTAATAATATTTTGGCTTTTGATGGTGGTTATACTAAATCAAGAACAGCAATTTTAGATGCCAATATCACTACATTATTAGCTGCAATTATTTTGTTTTTCATGGGTTCAGGTCCAGTGAAAGGTTTTGCTGTAACTTTAGGAGTGGGAATATTTACAACACTATTTTCAGTCTATTTCATAGCAAGATTATTCACTAGTATTTATGTATCAAGAAATAAAGATAAGGAAAAATTAATCTAATGATTGCTTTTAATAAATATTATAATCATTTTAATTTACTTTCATCAGTTTTAATCGTTGTTTCATTATTGCTTTTAATATTTAAAGGGCTTAATTTTGGTATAGACTTTAAAGGTGGCACATTAATTGAATTAAGAGCTTCAGATTCAAAAATAAATGTTAGTTCATTAAGAGATAAATTTAATCAAATGGATTTAGGAGATGTTTCAGTCAAAAAATTTGGAAATGATACTGATTTTTTAGTAAAATTTGAAAATAAAGACAATAAAAAGAACATCATTGAAGAAATTAAAGTTAATTTGGATAAATCTTTTGGAAACAATTATGATTTTAGAAGAGTTGAAAATGTTGGTCCAAAAGTTAGTGCTGAATTATTAAAATCAGGAGTTATAGCAATATCTTTGTCTTTAGCATTAATGCTGATTTATATTTGGATAAGATTTGAATGGCAATTTAGTTTGGGTGCAATTTTAGCTTTGTTTCATGATGTTATTGTAACTCTAGGAGTTTTTTCACTATTTAGTTTAGAAATAAACTTATCAATAATTGCAGCTGTGTTAACAATAGTTGGATATTCAATGAATGATACTGTGGTTATTTTTGACCGTGTGCGTGAAAATTTAAGAAAATATTCGGATATAAAAATTTTTGAATTAACAAATATTTCAATTAATGAAACGTTATCAAGAACTATTATAACTTCTGCAACTACTTTACTTGCTTTATTAGCGATCTATTTTTTTGGTGGAGAAATATTAAAAGGATTTTCACTTGCAATGATACTCGGTGTTGTTTTTGGAACTTATTCCTCAATTTATATAGCTAATACTGTTTTGGTTAGACTAAGAGTTTCTCAAAAAACTGTTCTTAGAGAAGAAGAAAAAAAATAATTTAATATAAGT
Source organism: uncultured Pelagibacteraceae bacterium (assembly GCA_902554745.1). Lineage (GTDB taxonomy): Bacteria > Pseudomonadota > Alphaproteobacteria > Pelagibacterales > Pelagibacteraceae > Pelagibacter. Next base: position 2,359 of record CACDQA010000039.1, on the reverse strand, counting down.
TTTGAGCTATTACCATTGTAAGCAACATTGGTAATGATAATAGGGTATTTGTTCTTGAGAAGAGCATTGCAGTTTTAGCTGACTTTGCTTTTGTGTCTGGATCACTTTCAACTATTCCTAAAGCTCTTTTTTGATTTGGCCAAATAACAAACCATACGTTAAATGCCATGATAATTCCTAGCCACATTCCAATTCCTATTGCAGTGTGCTTAGGTACTCCTGACCCAAGACTTAATGTCATTGCATCATGAGCATATCCATTAAGATAAGCAAGAATTAAACCTGAAAGAACAGTCAATGCAGCTGCCCATCTAAAATAAAATAATGCAGCTGGAGCAATTACTTTGCCTATAGCTGGTTTTTGTTCATCAGGAATTTTCCCCATATTTGGTATCTGAACAAAATTAAAATACCACAATAATCCAATCCACATAATTGCAACAATCACATGTATGTATCTAAACAACCAGCTCCAGAATAATGTATCAAAAGCTATCCCACCATTTAAATAAAACAATCCGAGAAACAACAAAATTGCTATTGCTAATGATGCATGAACAGTTTTTGATAATGATGATAACAAATTAGTCATGATTCTTTATACTTATACACTAATTTTAAAAAAATTTAAGTTCTTAAATCTAAGCTAAAAGAGGTTTTAAAAATTGACCTGTATAACTATCTTTTACTTTGCATACTTCTTCAGGTTTTCCTTCGGCGACAATATTACCACCCTTTACACCACCTTCAGGACCCATATCCACAATGTAATCAGCTGTTTTAATAACATCTAGATTATGTTCAATGACAACTACTGTATTTCCAAGTTTTACAAATGTATGAAGTATCTCTAAAAGTTTTTTAATATCATGTTGATGCAAACCTGTAGTTGGTTCATCTAATATATACATTGTTCTTCCTGTCGATCTTTTTGAAAGTTCTTTTGCAAGCTTAATTCGTTGTGCTTCACCTCCTGATAGGGTAGTTGCTTGCTGACCAATTTTTATATAACCTAACCCAACTTTTTTAAGAGTTAATAATTTTGTTTTTATATTAGATATATTCTCAAAATATTCACACCCTTCATCAACTGACATATCCAAAACATCTGCAATACTTTTACCTTTAAATTTGATTTCCAAAGTTTCTCTATTGTACCTAGTTCCTTTACACTCATCGCATTGTATATAAACATCAGGTAAAAAATGCATTTCATATGTAATTACACCATCACCCTCACAAGCCTCACATCTACCTCCTTTAACATTGAAAGAAAATCTTCCTGGTTTATATCCTCTTGTTTTGGACTCTGGCAGACTTGTAAACCAATCTCTAATAGGCCCAAAGGCCCCAGTATATGTTGCTGGATTTGATCTAGGGGTTCTACCTATAGGAGATTGGTCAATATCAATTATTTTATCAATTAATTCAACTCCCTTATAACCTTTAAATGATTTAGGTGCTTTTCTCGCTTTATTATTTAAAGTTAAATTTAGTGCATGAAATAGAGTTTGTAATATTAGAGTAGATTTACCACTACCAGAAACACCAGTAACACAGGTAAATGTTCCAGTTGGAATTTTAAGGTTTACATTGTTTAAATTATTTCCACTTGCACCATTGATTTCTACAAATCTTCCATTTTTAGCTAAACGTCTTGATTTTGGAATTTCAATTGTTTTTTTATTAGCAAGATATTGACCTGTAATACTATTTTTATCTTTTTTAATTTCATCATATGATCCTTGTGCTGTTATCTCACCACCATTACTTCCAGCTTCAGGACCAAGATCAATAATATGATCCGCATTTTCCATTGTTTCTGTGTCATGCTCAACAACAATGACTGTATTACCAAGATCTCGCAATCTTTTTAATGCATTAATTAGTTTAACGTTATCTTTTTGATGTAATCCAATTGAAGGTTCATCCAAAACATATAATACACCAGTTAAACCAGATCCAATTTGTGAAGCTAATCTTATTCTTTGAGCTTCTCCACCTGATAAAGTTCCAGATTCTCTTGATAGTGTTAAATAGTCTAAACCAACATTTAGTAAGAAATTTAATCTTTCATTTATTTCTTTTAAAACATGTTCAGCAATTTTAAATTGTCTTTTATCGAGGTTATTTTCTAAATTTTTAAACCATTCTGCTGCATCTAAAATAGATTTTTTTGTTACTTCACTAATATTAAGATCATTGATTTTAACACATAATGCCTCCTCTTTTAATCTGTCGCCATTACATGCTTCACATGCTGTATCCGATTGATATTCAGCAATAGCTTCTCTTTTCCATTCACTATCTGACTCTAAAAATCTTCTTTCAAGATTATTAATTACACCTTCAAAGGTTT
>CACDQA010000038.1 GCA_902554745.1 uncultured Pelagibacteraceae bacterium | reverse complement strand
AAAAGTCCACAGAGTTATGCTAGTCACTGAAACAATTAAGGCCATAATTATAATTTGAGTCGTATAACTTACAAAGGTTTCTCCTGGATTAATATAAGTTGAAACAAGAATAATTGATGCAATAACGCCTTTAGGATTTAAAAATTGAAAAATAAAAGTTTCATAAAACTTAATTGGATTTTTATTTTTATTTTCCTGATCAGAAGGTCCAGAAAAAGAAATTTTATATGCTAAATAAATTAAAAATAGAGTTCCTAAATATTTCAATACCTCTTGAATTAAAGGATAAAGCTTAAAAATATTTATCAGCCCAAGGGCTAAACATAATAACAAAAATGGAAATCCTAAAGTTACACCAATTATATGAGGTAGTGTTCTTAGAATACCAAAATTGAAACCAGAATAGAAAGCAACGAAGTTATTTGGTCCAGGAGTAAATGCCGCAACAATACCGAATAAAGTTATAGAGAGAATTTCAGGATGCATTACTAAGCAATCGGTAATCCGTTTTCTGCTTTTTGAGAAGGATGAACAAGTGTAACTTTGCCATCGGCATCAATTGCTCCTAAAACCAATACTTGGGAAACTATTCCAGCAATATTTTTTTCAGGAAAATTACAAACAGCGATAACTTGTTTTCCTTTTAAATTCTCCTCATTATAATAATGAGTAATTTGAGCCGAAGATTGTTTAATGCCAATTTCGCTTCCAAAATCAACTTCGACCACTAAAGATGGCTTTCTCGCCTTTTCATTTTTTTTTACAGAAATTACAGTACCAATTCTAATATCTACTTTATCAAAATCATTATAGGTAATTTGCTCTTTAATCATAATATAATATAGTGTTTTAAGTTTATGAGTATAGATAACAATTTATATAAAAAATCAATCAAGATTTTAACTGACTTAATCGCATTTAAAACTATCTCAGGTCAAGATAATAGTAATTTAATTGATTATTGTGAAAAAATTTTAAATAACATCGGAATAGATACTTTCAAAGTTTTTGATGATGATAAAAAAAGAGTAAATCTTTTTGGAACTCTAAAAGCAAAAAATCAAAGCACAAAAAAACCAATTATATTATCTGGTCACACTGATGTGGTTCCTGTCTCTAAAGGTTGGAGCAGTGATCCATTCGTTGCAACTATTAAAAATAATAAATTATATGGAAGAGGCTCATGTGATATGAAAGGTTTTATTGCATGTACACTTGCTTATGCACCTATCTTCAAAAAAAGTAATTTAGATAGAGACTTACATTTCTGTTACACATTTGATGAAGAGACTGCATGTATAGGAGCCCCTTTATTAATACAGGAATTGAAAAAAAGAGAAATCAAAAATGGAATTTGTATAATTGGTGAACCAACTAAAATGAAAATTATTGACGCCCACAAAGGTATGAATGAATACACAGTTCACTTTGGAGGACTTGCGGGACATAGTTCTAAACCACATTTAGGAGTAAATGCAGCTGAATATGCTACTAGATATGTTGGAAAACTTTTAGAAATTAGAGAAGAATTAAAAAAAAGAGTTCAAAAAGATAGTATTTTTGATCCTCCACATTCAACTTTATCAATTGGTGGAATTAAAGGTGGTATTGCTCATAACGTCATTGCAGATAAATGTAGTGTTGAATGGGAAACAAGACCAGTTGTTAAAGAAGATGGAGAATTTGTTTCGAAAGAAATTGATAAATATGCAAATGAAGTACTTCTACCAGAAATGAAAAAAGTATTTCCAGATTCTTATATTAAAAAAGAAGTGATAGGTGAAGTTGTTGGTTTTAACAGATTAGATGAGTCTGAAGCATGTGAATTTGTATCAAATATAACCGGTGATAATTCTAGAGAAGTAGTTTCTTTTGGAACAGAAGCTGGTTTATTTCAAGAATTAGGAATTAGTACAGTTGTTTGTGGACCTGGATCCATAGAACAAGCTCATAAAATTGACGAGTTCATAGAATTAAATGAAATGAAAAAATGCCTAAAATTTTTAGAAGGTGTAAAAGATAAATCAATTAATTAACTCCAACCACCTACAGCTTTTACTTCTAAAAACTCTTCTAAACCGTGTTCACCTGCTTCTCGACCTATTCCAGAATGTTTAAAACCACCGAAAGGTGCATCAACTGCAATACCAGCTCCATTAACATCAACCATTCCAGATCTTAATTTTCTTGCAACTCTTTGTACTTTTTGAGAGTCTTGGGTTTGGATATAGTTTGTTAGTCCATAAGTAGTATCATTTGCAATTTTAATTGCATCTTCTTCTGTTTCAAAAGGAATAACAGATAAAACAGGTCCAAATATTTCTGTTCTTGCAACTTCCATATCATTATTTACATCTGCAAAAACAGTTGGTTTAACAAAGTATCCTTTGTCTAATCCATCAGGTTTACCTGTTCCTCCAGCAACTAATTTAGCGCCTTCATCTATTCCTTTCTGGATTAAAGTTTGTATTTTTTTGTATTGAGTTTCTGAAATAACTGGACCTATGTGCTCACCTTCTTTTTTAGGATCACCCACCTCAAAATTTTCGGTATATTTTTTTAATCTCTCAATAGCTTCTTCATACATTGACTTTTCAACTAACATTCTTGTCGGTGCATTACAAGATTGGCCTGAATTTCTAAAACATCTTAAAGCACCTCTTTCAATAGCTTCTGGATCGGCATCTTTAAAAATTATATTTGCACCTTTGCCTCCTAATTCTAAGCTTACTCTTTTAAAATCTTTAGCAGCATTTTGTGAAATCAAAGCTCCTGCTCTTGTTGATCCAGTAAAAGATATCATATTAATATCAGGATGACTTGTGAGAGCATCGCCTGTTGTTGCTCCATCACCATTAACTAAATTAAATACTCCTTTTGGAAATTTTACTTCATCTATAATTTCAGCAAGTATCATTGATGAGAGTGGTGCTAATTCTGATGGCTTTAAAACCATTGAGCAGCCTGCAGCTATTGCTGGCATTACTTTTAAACAAACTTGGTTCATCGGCCAATTCCATGGTGTTATTAATGCACAAACACCTTTTGGTTCATAAATTAATCTTTGGTTAGGGGCATGATCTCCTAACGGTTTTTCAAATTCAAAATTTTTTAAATATCTAATAAATGATTTTATATGGCTTGCACCTGTACCTGCTTGTAATTTTGTTGCAAAATCTTTTGGAGCACCCATCTCAAGAGTTATAGCTTCTGCAATGTCTGCCCATCTTTTCTTATAATTTTCATAAAGTTTTTCTAATAATCCAATTCTTTCTTCTTTAGAAGAAAAAGCCCAAGACTCATAGGCGTCTTTGGCTGCATTAACAGCAATATCAACATCAGTCTTGTTCCCCAAAGTAATTACAGCACAATTTTCTTCAGTAGCAGGATCAATTACTTTAATTTCCTCTGAGCTATTTGGTTTTACCCAAGCTCCATTAATGTAAAAATGTTTTTTGTCTAACATGTTTTGACGTTATCCTTTCTTTATGTTTTTGCAAATAAATTAGTTAATTCATAAACAATAGTTGCTGCTGCTAAAGAAGTTACTTCTGCATGATCATATGCTGGAGAAACCTCAACGACGTCTGCTGAAACTAAATTTAATCCAGACAAACCTCTTAAAACATTTACCATTTCTCTTGTAGTCATCCCTGCAATTTCTGGTGTACCAGTACCGGGAGCAAATGCAGGGTCTAAAACATCAATATCAATTGATAAGTATAAAGGATTGTCTCCCACTCTTTTTCTAATTCTTTCTGCAATTTTTTCGGTTCCTTCTGTTTGAAACTCATCACAATGAATTATTTTAAATCCAAAACTTTGATCATTTTTAATATCATTTCTACTATAAAGTGGACCTCGAATTCCAACATGCATAGAAGCATCATCTAAAAATAATCCTTCTTCTCTAGCTCTTCTGAATGGAGTTCCGTGAGTATAAGGTGCACCAAAATATGTGTCCCAAGTATCTAAGTGGGCATCAAAATGAACTAAAGATACAGGGCCCTTATTTTTTTTATTGATTGCTCTTAACAATGGCACAGCAATAGTATGGTCTCCGCCTAAACTTATAATTCCTCCAACCTTATTTAATAAATCTGTTGCGCCTATTTCTATTTGTTTAATTGCTTCATCAATACTAAATGGGTTGCAAGCGATATCACCAGCATCAGCTACTTGTTGGATTTTAAAAGGCTCAACATCATAATTAGGATGATAATTAGTTCTCAAATGTCTAGAAGCTTGCCTGATGCTTTGTGGACCAAATCTTGCTCCAGGTCGATAACTTGTGCCAGCATCAAATGGAATCCCAACAATTGCAACGTCACAACTTTGAACATCTCTTAACTCTGGCAATCTTGCAAATGTTGATGGACCAGCAAATCTTGGAACTTTAGTACCACTTACAGGTTGGATTGGATTTTTATTTCTTTCTTTTTTCATTTTTAAACAAAATGTACCACATTCTTTTTAAATCGAATATCATCTAAATTATGTTTATAAAGATTTTTAAGCTGGTTTTAATATCATTTTTTTTAATAACATCAGCAAATTCAA
>CACDQA010000037.1 GCA_902554745.1 uncultured Pelagibacteraceae bacterium | reverse complement strand
CGGCTTCATCATGATTTGTAACATGAGGAATTGTTGTCCATGAAGTTGTAAGATATTTTGATGATAATTTTTTTACTCTTGGTATATCTTTAATTTCTACTTCACCAAAATCAGAATGTTCAAATTCGTTTTTAATTTTATCTGGTTTACTATCTTTTACTACAACGTTGTTTTTTGAATTAAATGAAACAAATTTTTTAATATCATCTTCAACAACTCTGCCATCTTTCTGACTTCCTGCTACTTGATTAATATCTACACCAAGTTCTCTAGCAAATTTTCTAGCTTTTGGACTTGCAGATGAAATATCTGAAATATTATTTTTAGAAAATGTTTTTTCTTGGATTTCAGGTTTTATTACCTCAATATTTTTTGACTCTTTTTCAATTTCTGGTTTCTCTTTAACCTCTTCCTTTTTAACTTCTGTATCACTATCTAAAGTTAAAATTAAGTCCCCCTCAGAAACTTTGTCTCCTACTTTTATTTTTAAATTTTTAATTTTACCTTCTAAATTTGATGGTATTTCTACGCTAGATTTATCACTTTCAATTGTTATTAGGGCATCATTTTTTTTAATTGATTGACCTTCGGTAACTAATACCTCAATAATCTCAACATCTTTAAAATCTCCAATATTAGGTACTTTAATCTCAGTTTCTGACATTATAATTTTGTTGGCATTGGTTTGTTAGTATCAATATTATACTTCTTCATTGCATCTTTTGCATGTTTGGAAGTAATAAGCTGTTCTTTTGCCAAAATACTTAAACCGTAAGCAACCAAATGTTCTTTATCTACCTCAAAAAATTTTCTTAAATTTTTTCTTGTATCACTTCTTCCAAAACCATCTGCTCCTAATGAATAAAAACTTTTATTAGTATAAGATCTGATTTGATCTGAATTCATTCTCATATAATCAGATGCAGCCATAATTGGGCCCTCTGTTTGGCCTAGGCATTGCTCAACATAGGATTTTTTGGGTTCTTTATCAGGATTTAAAAGATTATATCTTTCTACCTCCATCCCATCTTTTCTTAATTCATTAAAACTTGTTACACTCCATATCTCGCTGTCAATTTGATAATCATTTTGCAAAATCTCTGCAGCAGACATCATTTCCCTTAAGATTGTTCCTGATCCTAAAAGTTGGATTTTAGTTTTTTTGTATTTGTTAAATTCTTTTATTTTATACATGCCCTTTAAAATACCTTCCTCACAATTTTTATCTTTCGGCATTTCTGGATGTGTGTAATTTTCATTCATTGTTGTAATATAATAAAAAACATTCTCATTTTTCTCATGCATTCTTCTTAGACCTTCTCGAAAAATTACAGCTAATTCATAGTGAAATGTAGGATCATAAGTTACACAATTTGGAATAGTTGATGCAATTAAATGACTATGTCCATCCTGGTGTTGTAAGCCTTCTCCAGCTAATGTTGTTCTTCCAGCTGTTGCACCTACCAAAAATCCTCTTGCCTGACTATCCCCGGCTGCCCAAGCTAGATCTCCTATTCTTTGGAAACCAAACATTGAATAAAAAATATAAATTGGGATCATTTCGATATCATGATTAGTATATGCAGTGGCAGCAGCAATCCATGAAGACATAGCACCTGCCTCATTGATACCTTCTTCTAAAACTTGACCACTTTTATCTTCTCTATAAGAACTTAATTGAGCAGCATCCTCGGGTTCATATTTTTGCCCCTCATGTGCATAAATTCCAATTTTTTGGAAAAAACCTTCCATGCCAAACGTTCTGGCTTCATCAGGAATAATTGGAACTAATCTTGGAGATATATTTTTATCTCTTAATAAATTAGTTAGCATTCTCACAAGTGCCATTGTGGTAGACATTTCTTTTTCACCAGTAGATACTTTCATAAAATCAAAAATATCTTTAGTTGGTGCTTTTATTGGTTTTGCAAAAGTAGATCGTTCAGGTAAAAATCCACCTAATTTAATTCTTCTTTCTTTAAGATATTTTATTTCGGGTGATTTTTCATCAGGCTTAAAATATTCAATATTTCTTACCTGTTCATCTGTTAAAGGAACATCAAATCGATCTCTATAATACATCAAGTCATCAACATCTAATTTTTTAGTTTGGTGAGTAGTATTTACACTTTCACCAGATTTTCCCATTCCATAACCTTTAATAGTTTTAGCAATAATTACTGTTGGGCTTCCTTTATTTTTAGTTGCCTTATCATATGCAGCAAAAACTTTATGAGGATCATGTCCACCTCTATTGAGTCGCCATATATCTTTATCAGACATGCTTGAAACTAATTCTAATGTTTCAGGGGATTTTCCAAAAAACTTTTCTCTTACATAAGCGCCGTCTCTTGCTTTCATTGCTTGATACTCACCATCTACTGTCTCATTCATAATTTTTACTAATTGACCAGTTTTATCGTTGGCTATCAATGAGTCCCAATACGATCCCCAAATTACCTTTATTACATTCCACCCAGATCCTCTAAAACTTCCTTCAAGTTCTTGAATAATTTTTCCATTACCTCTAACTGGACCGTCCAATCTTTGAAGATTGCAATTAACTACAAAAATTAAATTATCTAAATTCTCTCTTGCAGCCAGCCCAATTGCTCCCATCGACTCTGGCTCATCCATTTCTCCATCACCTAAAAAGGCCCACACTTTTCTTCCTTCATCTTTAATCAAACCTCTATTGATTAAATATTTCATGTATCTGGCTTGATATATAGCAAGCATGGGGCCTAACCCCATAGATACTGTGGGGAACTGCCAAAATTTTGGCATTAACCATGGGTGTGGATATGACGATAGACCTCCAGGCTTTACCTCCTGTCTGAAACTATCTAATTGTTTTTCATTTAATCTACCTTCTAAGAAAGCTCTTGCATACATTCCTGGAGCACTATGTCCTTGGAAATATATTAAATCTCCACCAAATTTATTATTTTTTGCTCTCCAAAAATGATTCATCCCAACATCGTATAATGTTGCAGCAGATGCAAATGTACCAATGTGTCCACCAAGTTCAGGGTGTTTTTTATTTGCTCGAACTACCATCGCTGCTGCATTCCATCTAATTAACGATCTAATTCTTCTTTCAATATTTTGATCACCACTAGACTTTACTTCGGCCTCTGGGGGTATTGTATTAATGTAAGGTGTATTTTGAGTATAAGGAATATTCGCTCCTTCTCGATAAGCTTTGTTAATTAGTTCTTTAATTAAAAAATGAGCTCTTTGATTTCCATCTTTCGAAATAACTGCAGATAAAGACTCTAACCAATCTTGGGTTTCAAGTGGATCAATATCAGTCCCATTAACTACTTGTATTGTAGATTGTTTTTTCTCAATTATTGGTTCAGATATAATTTTTTCTTTCTCTTTTTTTTCAGCCATTGCTTCTTCAGCTTGTTTAATTATATTTTCTGTATCTTTTGGAAGAGTACTTTCTGATGATGTTTTTGGTGATGACATAAGATTAAGCAATAAATCACCTTTAGAAACTTTATCACCAACTTTAACTGCTAAACTATCTACTTTTCCAGCAATTGTAGAAGGGATTTCAACACTTGATTTGTCACTTTCAATTGTAACTATTGGATCATTTTCTTTAATTTGATCACCAGGTTTTACAAGTATCTCTATAACCTCAACATTTTCAAAGTCACCAATGTCAGGAACAAGTAATTTTTCGCTCATTTTTTAAAATGTTATATATACCCAAAAAAACATTATTGGATTTTATTTTAACACATTAATAAGGTTTTTTCGTTAATCTTGTGTTTTTATTGTACAAAAAATAAAAAAATAAATGAATTTTACGCTTTTTAGCTTCTCTCAATACACATAGCTATCCCCATACCACCACCAATACAGAGTGCCGCACAACCTTTTTTTTTATCTTGCTTGATCATTTCATGGATAAGTGTAACCAAAATTCTTGCCCCAGAAGCTCCAATTGGATGACCTAAAGCAATTGCTCCTCCATTAAAATTAACTTTTTGTTCAGGGATTTTTAATTCTTTAATTACCGCAATACTTTGTGCTGCAAAAGCCTCATTAATTTCAAATAAATCCACTTCATCTATTTTCCAATTTGCTTTAGATAATGCTTCTTGAATTGAAGGTATGGGTCCTAGTCCCATTAATGAAGGCTCAACCCCACAAGTTGCCCAAGATACAATTTTAACCAATGACTCTAATGATTTTTTTTCTGCTTGCTCTCTAGACATTAAAACTAAGGCCGCAGCACCATCATTTATACCTGAGGAATTTCCAGGTGTTACAGTCCCATTTTCTTTAAATACTGTTTTTAATTTTCTTAGATCGTCTATACTTAAATTTTCTCTAGGATGTTCATCTTTTTCAAAAATTAATTTTTTATCACCATCTTCAATTTGTAATTTTATCAGCTCATCTTTAAATCTATTTTGACTATAAGCTTTTTCTGTTTTTTTCTGAGAATTTAAAGAAAAATTATCTTGTTCATCTCTAGAAATTTTATATTTTTCAGCAACATTTTCAGCTGTAACACCCATATGATAATCATTAAATGAATCGAGTAGACCATCTTTTATCATTGTATCTACTAATTTGTTTTCAGAAAATTTTTTATCTTCTCTATAATAAATTGCATGAGTTGCTCGAGACATATTTTCTTGACCACCTGCAATGACTATTTTATTTTCTCCTAAACTTATTGATTGATATCCTGAAACAACAGATCTTAATCCAGATCCACAAACCTGATTAACAATATGAGCTGGCTTAGAAACCGGTACTCCTGCACCGATTGAAGCTTGTCTAGCAGGATTTTGACCAAGTCCAGAAGTTAAAACGTGCCCCATAATTACTTCATCAATCTCCTCTAAATCTAATTTTGATTTATAAATTACCTCTTTAATTGCTATTGATCCTAATTTTGATGCGCTAAGATTTTTTAACGACCCTTTGTATCTTCCAATTGGAGTTCTTAGTGCTGAAGTAATAACAACATCGCTAGAATTTTTGCTCATAAAGTAATTAACATAATATTTTATAAGTTAAATTACATCAAAAACTTTGATATATGAGATATATTATTTAAAGGGACCGCTGGCC
>CACDQA010000036.1 GCA_902554745.1 uncultured Pelagibacteraceae bacterium | reverse complement strand
TTATCTATTCAGCTCTGATGAGAGAATAGAAATAGTAAATAAAGCATTGTTTAATGATCTAAAGTTAAATAAAAAAAAAATTAAAGTAGTATCTTTTGGCTCTTTAACAACTGATTTATGCAAAAAATATAAATCAAATATAATTCTAAGAGGATTAAGAGCTGTATCTGATTTTGAATATGAATTTCAATTAGCTGGCATGAATAGAAAATTGAACCAAAATATAGAAACTATATTTTTAATGTCTGATTTAGAAAATCAAATTATTTCATCTAGATTTGTAAAAGAGATTGTTAAATTGAAAGGTGATATAAAAAAATTTACTACTAAAAGCACAATTAAATCACTAAAAGATAAATATGAATAAAATTTTTATTAAAATACTTGTTTTATTTTTTTTTATTACTAATCAATCAATAGCTAAGGAGAATATAATGATATTAAAATTAAAAGATGGTGAGGTTAAAATTGAATTGTTTGAGGATGTTGCCCCAAATCATGTTAAAAGAATTAAGGAATTAGCAAATAGTGGTAAATACGATAACGTTGTTTTTCATAGAGTTATTGATGGATTTATGGCACAAACTGGTGATGTGAAATTTGGAAATTCAGAATCGAAAGATTTTGATCTTAGAAGAGCTGGAATGGGTGGATCAGATCTTCCTGACTTAGAGCAAGAATTCAATAGTCTACCACATGATAGAGGAACTTTATCAATGGCGAGAGCTCAAGACCCTAATAGTGCAAATAGTCAATTTTTTATTTGTTTTCAGCCAGCTCCTTTTTTAGATCGACAATATACAGTTTTTGGAAAAGTTATCGAGGGAATGGAATTTGTTGATAAAATAAAAAGAGGTGATCAAAATAATAACGGATCTGTAACTGATCCAGATAAGATTATTAGTTTCAAATCTCAATAATTTTTTTAATGGCATTAAAAAAATTTGCCTTTAACGTTTTAAAAAAAGATAAATTTGCAAGGTGTGGTTTAATCCAGACGCATCGTGGTAATATACAAACACCTGCTTTTATGCCAGTTGGAACTCAAGCCACGGTAAAGGCTTGCACAATTGATGATATTAAAAAAACAGGTTCTGAAATCATACTTTCAAATACTTATCATTTAATGATACGTCCTGGCGTTAAAAGAATTCAATCTGCTGGTGGACTTCATAATTTTATGAATTGTGATTTACCCATATTAACTGACTCTGGTGGTTTTCAAGTAATGTCTCTCTCAAAATTAAATAAAATTGATAAAGAGAAGGGTGCTATATTTAACTCTCATGTTGATGGTAAAAAATTCTATTTAAGTCCTGAAGAGAGCATAAGAATACAATTAGGTTTAAATTCAGATATTGTAATGATTATGGATGAATGCCCAAAGAAAACTAATGATTATAATCTTATAAAAAAATCAATGGATTTGTCACTTTATTGGGCTGAAAGATCTAAGGTAGCTTTTGGAAATAATCCTCACAAAGCATTGTTTGGAATTGTTCAAGGAGGTTTATTCAAAGATTTAAGACTTAAATCACTTGAGGAATTAGTTAAAATTGGTTTTGATGGTTATGCTATTGGAGGTCTAGCAGTGGGTGAGACACAAAATGAAATGTTTAATGTTCTAGACGATATCAAAGAATATTTACCTATAGAAAAACCTCACTATTTAATGGGTGTTGGAACGCCATCAGATATTTTAGGTGCCGTAAAAAGAGGTATAGATATGTTTGATTGCGTCTTACCAACAAGGTCTGGAAGAACAGGTTTAGCATTCACTTGGAATGGTAGAATTAATATTAAAAATAATAAGTATCAAAACGATAATACACCCCTAGATTCTAATTGTGAAAATCTTAATTTAAACAAGTATTCAAAAAATTATTTAAATCATTTGTTTAATACTAATGAGATATTGGCATCAATGCTTCTAACATTGCATAATATTAATTTTTATCAGGAATTAATGTCAGAGATTAGAAAAAATATTCATTCAGGGACTTTTGATGAATTTCATGATAAATACATTGATAAGTTGTAGTATCAAAGAGTGTGCCATTTTGTATATATTCTCTCATTAAAACTCCCAATTTAACTAGCTTAATTAATTAAAACTTTTTTATTCAACGAATTGAAAAATAAAATTTTATCTGTATACACACATTTGTCATTTTAAATAAAATGAATCATTTAAGTGGGCCGTTAGCTCAGTTGGTAGAGCAATTCCCTTTTAAGGAATGGGTCGATGGTTCGAGTCCATCACGGCTCACCATTAATTCTGACTTATGTCAGATTAATTGGTGGATAATCTAAAATTATTTCATTCATCCATTCGTTGAGTTGTCTTATTCTTGTGTCCGATGAAGGGTGTGTGCTCATAAATTGAGGAGGTTCTTTACCTTTATTAAATTCTTTCATTCTTTCCCATATTTTAACTGTTTCTCTAATATCGTAACCTGATAATGATGAAAAAATCATACCTAAATAATCTGCTTCGCTTTCTTGTTTTCTATTAAATGGATTCATAATCCCTAGTTGAGCGAGTAAACCAACTGTATCCATTCCTGTTGTTCTATTGATGTCAGATAACACTCCACCACTAGCAATATCTATTATTCTTGCACCAGTATTAAGCAAAACACCTCTACTAGCTCTCTCCACCGAATGTTTAGCAACAGCATGAGCAACTTCGTGCCCCATAACAGCAGCTAAACCATTTTTATTTTTGGTTACATCCAATATTCCTGTGTAAACAGCAATTTTACCTCCAGGCATACACCAAGCATTTCTAACTTTTTTATTATCAATTAATATATATTCCCAATCAAAATTTGCTGTTGGGTCATTTAAATTGGCTCTATAAAAATATTCACTAATCGAATCTTCCATTCTTTTTCCAATATCTTTAATTTCATTTAATGTTTTTGTGTCATCGCTCATTTTTTCTTTTTCTTTGACTTTTTCATAAATCTGCGCAGCTTGAGCATTTAATTTTGCTTCAGGTATAATTTTTAATTGTTTTCTGTCAGTTATTGGTGCAGTAGAGCAAGAATGTAAAAGAAGACTACCACAACCACAGCCCACATAAGTCAAAAATTTTCTTCTATCCATAAGTAACTAAAATTGATAATAATTATTTAACATGAATCTTAATAACAAAATCTTAATTGTATTATTTATCATTTCAATTGTTTTTGTTGTATATGCTAGTTATAGTTAATTGAAAATATGTCGAAAAAAGGGTCAAAAAAATCTTTTTCATTAACCTTGAGAAACTACTTTATTACTGGAGTAGTTGTTTTAATACCAATTGGTTTTACTTTATATCTTACAAAAATTTTAATTGGCATCTCATCTAATTTAATACCAAAAAATATTAATCCTAATAGTTATTTACCTTTTAATATACCTGGTGTTGAAATTGTTATTTCAATTTTACTTATAACTATTGTAGGTGGGCTTTCATTGTCATTTTTTGGAAGAAGAATACTTAAATTAATTGATGATTTGTTTAAAAGAATTCCATTTTTAAGAACAGTTTATTCTGCAATTGTTCAAATGACCGAAACTTTTTCTAAAAAAGATGATGGAAAAAGAAGTGTAGTTTTAATTGAATATCCAAGAAAAGGAGTTTGGGCAGTTGGTTTTGCAACAAAAGAAAATAAAGGTGAGATGGCGCACAAAACTGGTAAGAATTTAATTAATGTTTTTGTACCCACAACACCAAATCCTACTAGTGGTTTTTTACTAATGTTTCCAATAGAAGATGTTATATATTTAAACATGTCTTTTGAAGAAGCATCTAAATTTATAGTTTCAGCGGGAACCTCTACTAAAAAAACTTAAGCAATATCATTAATTATATCAGCTCTATCGTACAATTTTATCAAAGGTTTGAATTTACTTATATCTTCATTTGATTTTTCTATTCTTCTCATTTCTTTTTCAGCTAATAAGAAAAGATCACTATTTTGAATTGGATCTGCTAATTTAAAATTTTTTACACCACTTTGTTTAAATCCCAAAATATCCCCAAACCCTCGTAATTTCATATCTTCTTCGGATATTAAAAAACCATCATTAGTGTCTTTTAAAATTTTTATTCTTTTTTTTGCGTTTTCACTTAGATTTGATTTAAACATCAATATACATGTAGAGTCTTTATCTCCGCGACCAACTCTACCTCTTAATTGATGAAGTTGAGATAAACCAAATTTATTAGCATTTTCAATTATAATCGTATTTGCATTAGGAAAATCTATCCCAACCTCAATAATCGTTGTAGAAACCAAAATTTTAAATTTATTATTTAAAAAATTATTTAGTATTTCATTTTTTTCATCCACTTCAGTTTTTCCATGAAGCAAACATACTTGATTTGGAAACTTGCTTTCTAAATATTCATACTTTTTTACAGCTGATGAATGATCTAATTTTTTAGATTCTTCAATTAATGGACAAACCCAAAAAATTTGATTTCCTAAGTTAATTTCTTTTTTTATAAATTTTAAAACATCTTCAATTTTAACCTCTAATTTACTATAAGTTCTAATTGGTTTTCTATTTTTAGGTTTTTCTCTAATTATTGAAATATCCATATCACCATAAATTGTCATTGTTAGAGTTCTAGGTATAGGTGTTGCTGTCATTAATAATACATCACAGTTTGCTCCACCTTTATCTGACAATTTTTTTCTTTGATTAACTCCAAACTTATGTTGTTCATCAATAATTATTAATCCTAATTTTTTAAAAATTACTTTTTTTTGAAATATTGCATGTGTTCCAAAGATAATATCAATTTTATTATCTTCTATTTTTTTATGAATTTCTTTTTTTAATTTATATTCAGATTTTCCAGAAATAAGATCTATATTTATATTTTTAGGAAATATTTTTTTTGCAAGCAAAAAATGTTGTCTTGCCAATATTTCTGTAGGAGCCATAAAAGCAACCTGGAAACCAGAATTTATAGTATTTATAGCTGCTAAAAGAGACACTATTGTTTTTCCACTACCAACGTCACCTTGCAAAAGTCTAAACATTTTATTTGGTGAACTTAAGTCTTTGTTTATTTCGTTAAGTGTTTTTTGTTGATCACTCGTAAGAGAAAAATCTAATTTATCTATTATAGAATTTTGTTTATTTAAATTAATAACTTTATTTTTTTTCTTATTTCTGAATTAACAAGAAATGTTGAAAATATTTCATCATAAGCAAGTCTTTGATAGAAATTTGATTTATAATTTCCAATATTTTCAGGTTTGTGCAGTTCTTTAATTGAGCTATTCCAACTTATATTTTTAAATTTAGATATAATACTTTTAGAGTGCCATTCATTAAAAACCGGCAAACTAGTAATTATTTGATTTAAGATTTTATTATATATTTTTTCAGAAATACCCTCTGTTAAGGAGTATTTATTATGGGTTTGCTTGATTAAAGAAGAATCCTCAGAAACATATTTTGGATTTGTAATTTGGTATTTATTTCTAAAATGACCTATTTTGCCACTGACAGTGATTTCTTTGCCCAAAGGCAAGATTTTTTTAACATAACCTTCATAACTATTAAAAAAAATACAATCTATTTCACCAGTTTCATCACTACATAAAACTCTATTGGGTAATTTCCTTAT
>CACDQA010000035.1 GCA_902554745.1 uncultured Pelagibacteraceae bacterium | reverse complement strand
TGCTAAAGTTTGAGCGTAATATAATGTGGTAGATTTTGACCAAGGTTCAATTGCTCCATCAGCTAAGCTTTTTCTTTCATCAGGAACAACTAAATTTGGATCAACATTTAATTTTATTCCAATTCCCTCACATTCTTCACAAGCTCCATAAGGGCTGTTAAATGAAAAAAGTCTTGGTTCAATTTCTTCAATTGTAAAACCACTTTCAGGACAAGCAAACTTTGTAGAGTAAATTAACTTTTCAATTTTTCTAAATTTTTGAGGAAGTGTTTCATCCTCATATTCTACAAAAACTAAACCGTTAGCTAAATTTACAGCTGTTTCAATACTTTCGGCTAATCTGTTTCCAAGTTTAGAATTTAAAACTATTCTATCGACTAAGATTGAAATATCATGTTTAAGTTTTTTATCTAGATTAGGTGATTTTTCTATATCATATAAAACATTATCAATTTTAATTTTTCTAAATCCTCTTCTCTTGTAGCTTAAAATATCTTTTTTATATTCACCTTTACGACCTCTTACTACTGGTGCGTAAATATATATTGTTGATTTTTTTGGTAATTTTTTAACTAAATCTACTATTTGTGTAATTGTTTGAGAGGTTATTGGTTTACCTGTAAATGGTGAGTAGGGGATACCTGCTCTAGCGTATAATACCCTCATGTAATCGTAAATTTCTGTTACAGTTGCAACAGTAGATCTTGGGTTTTTTGAAGTATTTTTTTGCTCTATTGCAATGGCTGGACTTAATCCTTCAATTAAATCAACATTTGGTTTTTTCATTTTATCTAAAAATTGACGTGCATAAGCAGACAAACTTTCTACATACCTTCTTTGGCCTTCTGCGTAGATTGTATCAAAAGCTAAAGATGATTTTCCTGACCCTGATAGACCCGTTATGACCACAAATTTGTCTTTTGGAATCTCTACATTAACATTCTTCAAATTATGTTCTTTAGCGCCCTTAATAACTATCTTTTTCATCATAATTTTAGTTGCTTTGAGTTAATAAAATTAATATTCAGAAGAATTGTGGTATAATTCTAATTAACTAATTTAACAAATATTAAATATTATGGCTGGAAGTTTAAATAAAGTATTATTAATTGGTCGTTTGGGCGCAGATCCTGAAATTAAACAAATGGTAAATGGCAAAAGTGTAGCCAGATTAAGCCTTGCAACAAGTCAATCGTGGAAGGATAAAAACACAGGTGAAAGAAAAGAAAAAACTGAGTGGCACCGTATAGTTGTATTTAACGAAGGTTTAGTAAATGTTGTTCAACAATATTTAAAAAAAGGTGCTCAAGTTTATGTTGAGGGACAACTCACAACAAGAAAATGGAAAGATGAACAATCGGGACAAGATAAATACTCAACTGAAATAGTTATACAAGGATATAATTCTTCACTCACAATGTTGGGTGGAGGTAATTCTGGTGGTGGAATTCAAAATGACACAACTCAACAAAATAACATTGAGGATTCTTCACAAGTGTCAGATATGGACGATGAAATTCCATTTTAGTTTCTATGAAAAATACTGAAGAGTTTAAAGATAAAAATATTAAATTAATTTCAATGCATGATGAGATGAGCTCATCATATCTTTCTTATGCAATGAGTGTAATTGTAAGTCGTGCACTTCCTGATGTAAGAGATGGTTTAAAACCTGTTCATAGAAGAATTTTATATGCAATGTATAAAGGTGGATATGATTGGTCTAAACAATTTAGAAAATCTGCAAGAATAGTTGGGGATGTTATTGGTAAATATCACCCTCACGGTGATCAATCTGTTTATGATGCGTTAGTTAGAATGGTGCAAGATTTTTCTATGAGCCTGCCGTTAATTCAAGGTCAAGGAAATTTTGGGTCTATAGACGGTGATCCTGCTGCTGCAATGAGATATACCGAAACTCGTTTATCAAAAGTTTCTCAGTATTTAATTGATGATATTGAAAAAAATACAATTACCTTCAAAAGTAATTACGATGAAACTGAGAAAGAACCCAGTGTTTTACCAGCGCAATTTCCAAATTTATTAGTAAATGGAGCAGGCGGTATCGCTGTTGGTATGGCTACAAGCATACCTCCTCATAACTTAGGTGAAATTATAGATGGTACTTTGGCCTTAATTGATAACAAAGATATTAAAATTAAAGAATTGATGAAACATATACCAGGTCCAGATTTTCCAACTGGTGGTGTAATTATAGGTAAAGATATAATTAAACAAGGATATAACAATGGAAGAGGATCCTTTAAAATTAGGGGTGATATCTCAATTGAACAACAAAAAAATGGACGTGAAAGACTTGTAATAACTTCTATACCTTATCAAGTTAATAAATCTGTTTTAAACGAAAGGATCGCTCAATTAGTAAGAGAAAAAAAAATTGAAGGAATAAGAGATATTAGAGACGAGTCAAATAGAGAAGGCATTAGGGTAGCAATAGATTTAAGAAACGGTGTAGAACCAGAAACCATAAAGAGACAATTATATAAAAATACTCAAATAGAGAGTTCATTTGGTTTCAATACCCTAGCAATTGTTGAAGGAAAACCTCAAACTTGCACACTAAAAGACTTCCTTTCTAATTTTTTAACTTTTAGAGAAGATGTAGTTATTAAGAAAACAAAATTTGATCTTCAAAAAGCAGAAGAACGTGCACATATACTAATAGGATTATCAGTTTCAGTTGAAAATTTAGATAAAATAATAAAAATAATTAGATCATCTAAAACTCCTGATGATGCTAAAATATCAATTCTAAAAACAAAATGGAAAATAAACAAATCTCTAAAATTAATTTCTTTAGTTGAGGGAAAAAAAGTTAAAAATGTCTATTCTTTATCTGAACCTCAAGTTTTAGCTATTTTAGAATTAAGACTTCAAAAATTAACTGCACTAGGAATAAATGAAATTGAAGTTGAAATTAAAAAATTAGCTGAACTAATAACTAAGTATAAAAAGATTATTTCATCGAAAAAAGAACTTTTAAAAGTAATCAGTGATGAGTTAAAAAATATTAAAGAGAAATTTGCTATACCAAGAAGAACTAAAATTATAGATGCTGTTTTAAATTACGATATTGAGGAAACAATTCAAAAACAATCAGTAATAATTACAGTTACCTTACAAGGATACATAAAAAGAGGCTCTTTAGATGGCGTAAAAAAACAAAAAAGGGGTGGTAAGGGAAAGTCAGGTATTACAACTAGAGATCAAGACTCTGTTGTTCAAACATTGTCAGTAAATACACATACCTCAGTTCTCTTCTTTTCTACTGAGGGTTTAGTTTACAAGATCAAAGCATGGAAGATACCAGAGGGATCATCTTCATCAAAAGGAAAGTCTTTATTTAATATTTTACCTTTAAAGAGTCACCAAGCAATAAGTTCAATAATGCCTATGCCAGAGGATGAAACTGATTTAAAAAATTATCAAATTATATTTGCTACTGCTCAAGGCAAAGTAAGAAAAAATAGTTTAGAAGATTTTTCATCAATTAATGCATCGGGAAAAATTGCAATGAAATTAGATAACAATGATAAAATCGTGGGTGTTAAAATTTGTAAAGATGATCAAGATATAATTTTAAGTACTAAATTTGGAAAATGTATTAGATTTGAAGCAAGGAAGCTAAGAGTTTTTAAAGGTAGATCATCTAAAGGAATTAAAGGCATAGAGTTAGCATCAAATGATCAAATTGTATCTTTGTCGGTAATTGATAATGATAAAACGAAAAAAAATGGAAAAATATCCAAAAACGAAAAATCTGAAATAAAAGCAAAAGAAAGATTTGTTTTATCAATTAGTGAAAATGGTTATGGAAAAAAAACATCTCATATGGATTATAGAGTAACGAACAGAGGTGGAAAAGGAATAATTGGAATAGTAAATTCTCCAAGGAACGGTAATATAACATCATCTTTTCCAGTTTATGAGGGAGATGAGATTTTAATATCTACTAATAAAGGTAGAGTTATAAGAGTTGCTGTTAAAGAAATTAGAACCGCAGGTAGAAATACTCAAGGAGTTAGAATAATTAAGTTATCAGGAGAGGAAAAAGTTGTTTCAGCTATCAAAATTGATGATAATTTAATTTAATGAATAAAATTGCAATTTATCCTGGAACATTTGATCCAATCACCTTTGGTCATATAGATGTTATAAAAAAATCATTAAAATTGCAAATTCTTCTTCAGTACCTGCTATACCTTCAGCTAATGCAATACATGCATCATTACCAGAAGCGACTATAATACCTCTCAATAAATTTTCTACAGACACTTCATCACCTACCATTATAAACATTGATGAATATCCCGACGTAGATAATCTCCATGCTCTTTCTGATATTATAAATTTTTCATCTAAATTAAGATCACCTGATTTTATTAAATCAAAAGCAATAATAGCTGTCATAATTTTTGTCATAGAAGCTGGATAAATAGAAATATCAGGTTCTTTTTCATAAAGAATTTCTCCAGAGTGATAATCTTGTAAAATTGCAGTTCTTGCTTTTACATCAAAATTTGCTCCAGAAGAATTTATGAATGAAAAAATAAAAAAAATTACAATTAATAATATTCTAAACATCTTTTAATATCTCTATATTTTCAAAATTTAATACTTTTATTTCATTAAATGATTTTTCTAGTTTTTTTATATCATTAAATGGACCTAATAATACCCTATATTTAGTTTTAGATAATTTCTTAATTACAGATTTTTTTATATTTGTCTCATCTTTTATTCTATCAACCATATTTTCCGCCGAGTCTCTGTAATAAAAATCTGCAATCTTTATTGAATATAAAAATTTATGTTTTTTTATTTTGATTTCTTTATTTTTTTCTTTACCGAGATTATCTATGGTAATTCCATCAACAGGAGCTTTTTCAGCTACACTTTTCTCTTCATCAAAAGTCTTTGCCTTTTTAGCTACAAATGTTGAACCTTTTGAGATCAAAACAAGGTCAATATAAGGTTCTTTAGGGTCAAGTGATAACTCTTCAGCAATTCGTTGTGTGATTACAGAGTTGTAAAAAGATGAGAATTTGACATTATTAGAGATTACTTCAGCTATAATTGATTTACCATTAACAGGATTGGTAATTTTAACAAATGAATTTTTTTTAATTTTATTATGGAAAATTAAGAGAGATCTATTATCAATTTTTTTAGATATTTTTTTTCCTTTTTTTAATTCGTCACCATATATTAAAGCAAATCCAGTATTACTATACTTTTGATCACTAATATAAATTAAGTTTTTATTATTTTGATCAAATTGATTACATGCAGATAAAAAAAATATAGAAATTATTAGTATGAGTTTTTTAAAGTTCATTTTTAAATTTATCTTTTAATGTACAAACGGCTAAAGCAAATCGCAATGATCTATTCCATTTTAATATTATCTCATAGTTATCAAATACGATATAAGCTGGGTTTAAAGTTTCGGCATCAGGTATGATATCTTTATCTGGAGTTATAATGGCTACATTTAAATAGTTGTACTTTTTATCTATTTGATCATTATTTTTAATAAATTTTCTAAAATATTTTAATTTTTTTTTATCATGAAGTTTTTTTGCAGAAATGTTTAAATATTTATCTGGTATATTCTCCGATAAATCAATTCTGTAAAAACAAGGATACTCACTTTTCCAGCCTATTTGATTTAAATAGTTTGATGCTGAAGCATAAGCATCATTATTATTTTTTAAATCTATATATCCATTACCATCATGGTCGATTGCATAATTTTTCATTGTTGACGGCATAAATTGAAAAAAACCAAAAGCACCTGCCCAAGACCCGTATAATGTTTTATAATTTATTTGTTCATTTTCTATTAATCGCAGAAGTGTTAATAATTCATTTGTAAAAAATTCTGATCTTCTTTTATCA
>CACDQA010000034.1 GCA_902554745.1 uncultured Pelagibacteraceae bacterium | reverse complement strand
CACTACTTAAAGTTAGAGCAAATGTTAATATTACAGCGGAAAATAATGATATTATTTTTTTCATATATACCCCTCTATAATTAATATATTAATAATTAAAGTATGTTCCTATTTAAAGTTATAGTCAACTCGTTTTGATTATATTATGGTCTCACTTAATTAATAAAATGTTAGGTACAAGCAAAGATATCAAATATCCTGGTTTAAATATTTTACCACCTGGAGTTGAAAGACATATTGTTAATGGTGGCGGTCTAACTGGTTTTCAAATTTTTCCTGATGATGAAATAGAAATAATCAATAATGAAGGAAATCAAATATGTGAGATTATTTGTTTTGATAAGGATGGAAATTCAGATGTTGGAATATTAAATCTCAAATCAAACAATGAAAAAAACTTCATAAGAAATATTCTTAGCGGAAATGATGAAACAATTTTAGCAACCAATTATCAATTAAAAAAAAGAAATTTAAAAATTTCTAATTCAAAATCATCAATTATATTTGATGTAGAAACAGAGCCTGGTGAAAAAATTAAATTTAAGTCAAAAGATAAATGTTATGCAATATTTTCAGCTCCTGGCAAAGATATGGATGTTACAAAACAAAATCCGCCAACTGATCTAACTATATTCGTTAAAAGAGCTAAAATTGTTAATGATAAGGAATTAAATGTAATTCCTGATCCAGTTTTCGAACCTGCTTATGAGGAAAATATAGATAAAGAAACTTCAATATCTTATGAGGTTAAAGAGGGAGATTATATTCAAGTAATAAGCCCAACTGGCAGACAATGTTCTGACTTTGTGGCATTCGATACAAGAAAATTAGAAAAAGGATTTGAAAAAGGATTAGACTGGCAAACCACAAGAACATTCATGGGCAATACTTTTCCAGGACCAGGTTTATTCTCTAAATTTTATGATACAGATCATGAACCACTTGTTGAAGTAATAAGAGATACTGTAGGAAAACACGATACTTTTAATCTTGCATGTACTTCAAAATATTATGAAGATGCTGGGTATTTTGGTCATCCAAACTGTTCGGATAATTTAACTGAAAGTATGTCGAAATACGGCGTTAAAAAACAAAAAGGTTGGCACGCAATTAATTTGTTTTTTAACACTTCTGCTGGAGGATTAAATTCTATCATTTCTGATGAATCTTATTCAAGACCCGGTGACTATGTAATGTTTAAGGCTTTAAAAGATTTAACAATTGGAACAACCGCGTGTCCAAGCGATATAGATCCTTGTAATTCGTGGAATCCTACTAATATATTTGTTAGAACTTACGACAAAAACAAAGAATTTAAAAAGTCATTTGGTTTTAGAATGAAAACAGACTCTGAAAATAAACTTACTAGAAATTCTGGTTTTTATGAAAGAACTTCAAAATTAACTAGAAACTTTGTTGATGCTAGAGGGTTTTGGCTTCCAAACGATTACACCAAACATGGTTTGGTTAATGAGTACAATGCTTGCAGAAATGATGCTGTATTAATAGATCTATCATCACTACGAAAATTTGAAATAATTGGTCCTGATGCTGAAGAGTTAATGAACTACACTCTTACAAGGAATATAAAAAAACTTTCTGTTGGACAGGTTGTATATTCTGCAATGTGTTACGAAAATGGAATGATGTTCGATGATGGAACTCTTTTAAGATTAAGCGAAACAGGTTTTAGATGGATATGTGGAGATGAATATGGTGGAGAATGGCTAAAAGAAATTGCAAAGAAAAAGAATTTTAATGCTGTTGTTAAAAATTCTACAGATCAAATTAGTAACGTATCTTTGCAAGGTCCAAAAAGTAGAGAAATTTTAAAAAAAATTATTTTTACGCCACCCACTCAACCATCGATAGATGAATTAGGTTGGTTCAGATTCACGATTTGTAGAATAGAAGAACTTCAAGGTATACCATTAATTGTTTCAAGAACTGGTTATACTGGTGAGTTAGGTTATGAGATATGGTGTCATCCAAAACATGCACCCGAAGTTTGGGATAAATTAATGGAAGCGGGTAAAGATGATGGGCTTATTCCAGCTGGGTTTGCAGCTCTAGATAAACTTAGAATTGAGGCAGGTTTAATTTTATTTGGTGCAGAGTTTGACGGTGAACAAGATCCCTTTGAAGCTGGTATAGGTTTTGCTGTTCCATTAAAAACAAAGGAGGAAGATTTTATTGGTAAAGAGGAATTAGTTAAAAGAAAGGCAAACCCTCAAAAAAAATTAGTAGGATTGGAACTTGCTGGCAAAGAAATAGCTGGTCATGGAGACTGTGTTCATATTGGAAGATCTCAAGTTGGCATTGTTACAAGTGGATGCTTGTCCTCTACTTTAAATAAAAATATTGCTCTTTGCAGAATAGATGTTCAATACTCAGAAATTGGTACTGAAGTTGAAATAGGTAAAATAGATGGTCATCAAAAAAGAATTGGTGCAAAAGTAGTTGGTTTCCCTTTTTATGATCCAACTAAATCAAGAGTTAAAGCTTAATAGCTATGCCAAAAGAAAAGAAAACGCTATTAGATTTTTGGGAAGATCAAATGAGGCAATCTCATACTTCAAGCAATTATTTTTTTAGAAAATCACCATCGCACTATCATATGATGTTGCTGGTAATGTCTGCCTATAAAGAAGGTAAAAAATTATCAGTAGAGGAATTAAAAACAAAATTATTCAAAACTTCTAGACCTAAATCAGCTTTAATAATTACTGAAGCTTGTGAAAAAGGATTCTTTAGACTGGAAAAAACTTCAACTGATCAGCGAATTAAAAATATAATGCCAAGTGAATCTTTTATTAATGAATTCAATAATTATTTGCTTACTTTAAAAAACATAAGTTATTAGCCAAATTTTTAAATAAAATTGAAGTATCTATTTTTTATATATAATTTTTAGTTCTATAAAAAATTATATTAATTACTATTTGCAAAAAATAATGTTTTTATATGACGACATTACCTTCGAAAGCAAAAGTAGTTATCATCGGTGGTGGAATTCACGGTCTTAGTACTGCTTGGAAACTTTCTGAAACATATAAAAATCCTGGTGAAATAATTGTATTAGAGAAAAAAGATACTGCAGCTGGTGCAAGCGGAATTGCTTGTGGTGTTGTAAGAAACAATTATTTCCAACCAGCAATGAGAGAGCTTATGGCTCACTCAGTTTCAGTTTGGGAGAGCGATCCTAAAGCATTTAAATATAATCCTGTTGGCTACTTACAAATTTCACCTGAAGTAATGCATGAAGATGTTGCAAGCATTTATGAGCAACAAAAAGCAATCGGATATGAGTCAGTATTTATTGAAGGTGAAAAGGATTGTTCGAATTATATGAAAGGTATTTTTGATGATTGGCAAGCACAAGGAATCACTTCAATACTTCATGAAAAAAAAGGTGGATACGCATTTAACAAAGATTCAATTAAAGCACTTGAAAGTAAATCTACATCAAACGGTGTTCAGGTTATGAAAGGTGTAAAAGTAACAGGATTTAAAAGAGGAAGTAACAGTCAAGCTGTTACAGGAGTAGAAACAGATAAAGGTACAATTGAGTGCGAACAGGTTGTTATCGGTGCGGGTCCATGGGCTAGAGATTTTTGGAATATGTTAGAGTTACCTAAAACGGCTAACATTAAAGACAAAGACGGTAAAATGCATGTAACAGATATGTGGACATACTGGATGCTACAAGAAGGTGTTATTGGTGTTGAGCCAGATTTTCTAAAAACAAATGATGGAAAACAACCTCCTGTGGTTCATGTAGACTCGACTGCTCCGTTATATTCAGACAAAACAAAAAAATTATTAACAGATAAAATTTGGGGAATATATTACAAACCTGATATCGAGGGATTAGGTGTACAAGGAGGAACTTCTCCTTACATAGTTAAAAAACATTTTGATAAAGTTAATGTTGATCCTTATGGAATTGAGTCACCTGAATATCAAACAACAGACGCATTTAGTGAAATGTGGTGTTCAGCTTTAGCGCATTGTCAAAAAAGATTTGAGGGTAAATCTGAATTATATAGAAAAGGACCATCGGGCGGACTTGGATGTATGACACCAGACTCGTTTCCAATCTTTGATAGATTTTTTGAAAACGTTTACATGATTGCAGATGCCAATCATGGTTATAAAATGATTGGGGTTGGAGAACTTGTTGCAAAAGAAATTCTTGGTACTGAAAGTGATTTATTAAAACCATTTAGATTCAACCGTTACGAGAAGGGTGAACTTCACCCTACTTCGAACAGTCCGTTTCCTTGGAGCTAGACTCTAAGCCTAGACACAAATAAATTTTTCAGCTACGTTTGAATAAATTAAATTCATTGAGGGGTGAAAATGACAGATCTAGAGAAACACGTTAACCAGCCAGGTAGAGCAAAATTAGTTAAAAAAGTTAGAGAAAAAATTAATGAACTTGGCATCACTTATATTTATTATCAATTTATTTCTGTAACAGGTAGAGTTGTTGGTAAAGGTATACCAGCAGATCACTGGGAAAGAACAGCTGAAAAAGGATTTCAATTAGTTTACGGTGCTACAGCAAACTTGTTCTTAGATCGTCATAATAATTACATTGGATATGGACCAGAGGCTATGGAGCTTGTTGGAATACCTGATCCTGAAACTTTTGTTCAATTACCATGGGATAAAAGAGTTGGAAGAGTTTTTGTAACTTGTTTTAGAAACAGAGAAGAAAGAAAAAATCCAGGTGGTCATTTAACTTCAGACTGTAGAGGAAATCTAAGAATTTTCATGGAAGAATTTAAGAAAAAACATGGTCTAGAATTAAGAGTTGGTACTGAGCCTGAAATGATGTGGTTAACAAAAAATGAGGATGGAACACCTACAGGTAAAGGTTTTTCTAAACCATTCTGTTATCACATTGATCAATTTGAGTCATTAAGACCAGTGTTTATGAAGGTTATTGAGTACGCAAAAGCAATGGGTCTTGATATGATTCAAGGAGATCACGAAGATGCTCCGGGCCAATTAGAGTTAAACTGGACTTACGATAACGTTTTAAGAAATGCAGATAGATTGTCAACCTACAGACAAATTTGTGCTCAAGTAGCTAGAGAACATAATTTAATTGCTTGCTTTATGACAAAACCATTTATGGGTGTTTCTGCTAGTGGTTGTCATACAAACATGTCTTTATGGAAAGGTGGAAAAATAAAAGTTAACAAACTTGGAAATAAAACTCTACCAGGTGTAGAAGAAGTATTTAGTTATGTTGAAGGTGGAACTAATACTTTTATGCCAGATACAAAAGATATGCAATTACCAGGTAAAATTGGTTTGCAATCAATTGCAGGTATCATGAAGCACTTACCAGCATTAACAGCTCTTGGATCTTCAACTGTAAATTCTTATAGAAGATTATGGGATCAAGGTTTTTGGGCTCCTGTTTACGCAGACTGGGGATATCAAAACAGAACTTGTGGTTTAAGAGTTTCTGCTCCAGGAAGATTTGAGTATAGATCAGTAGACTCGATGCACAATCCTTACTTATTAGGTGCTGCTTTATTAAAAGCTTGTGATGAAGGTATAACTAAAAAAATGAAACCAGCAGCTCCAGAATCTAGAAATATTTATGAAGCTCAAAAAGCTGGTAAAGATGTAAAAAAACTTCCATTAAGTTTAGGTGAAGCTTTGGATAGGCTGGCAGAGGATGAAGTAATCAAATCTGCAATGCCAGATGAAATGTATAAAGTTTTCCATTGGTACAAAAACGATGAGTGGGAAAGATTTCTTGGTGCAACAACACAATGGGATCTGGATACTTATCTTGATTGTCTACCTTAGGTCACAGAAATAGATAGAAAGGGTATAAATATATGTGTGGGATAGCAGGTTTAATTCATAGAGGTAAATCTTCAAATGTTGGAAGTGAACTGCAAGGTATGCTTCAAGCATTAAAACATAGAGGAGAAGACTCAACTGGTTACGCTTTAT
>CACDQA010000033.1 GCA_902554745.1 uncultured Pelagibacteraceae bacterium | reverse complement strand
CTTACAGGTAATTTTTTTCTATGTCTTGTTCCTCTGTAACAAGCTAGATCAATTAATCTTTTAATACTTAATGAATAATCTCTCCTTAAATCACCTTCTACTTTAAAGTTTTGATCGATGTACTCTCTAATTTTTAAAATCTCTTCATCTGTTAGTTCATTTACCCTTTTAGCTCTTGGAATTTCTAAAGATGAACAAATTTGCTGAGAGAATTTATCACCAATTCCATAAATATAAGTTAAACCTATATGAACAAGTTTATTTTGTGGAATGTTTATACCTGCGATACGAGCCATAATTTTTGTGATAAATTGTGCCTTTTATATAAGAAGATTAATCAAAGTCAACGTCTTATACATTGATAAAAGCGTCTATTTTCCTTGTTATTTCTTCAATTTCTAAGCTTCCATCAATCTCTTTAAAATTTGGATTTTCAGAGTAGAAATTTAGAACTGGTTGGGTTGTTTCCATGTATTTCTCATACCTTGAAACTATTGTATGAGTATCATCATCAGACCTATTTTCTATAATTTTTCTCTTCTCAAGCCTTTTGAGAATTGTTTCTTTATCTACATTTAGAAACAAAATTAAATCTATATTCTGATTTGAATTCTTTAATAATAATTCTAAATTTTTTGCCTGACTTAATGATCGAGGATATCCATCAAAGATTAATTTATTTCTTTTTTGATGATCAGATATTAAGTTTTCTATAAGTTTATTAACAATATGATCACTTATAAATTTTCCATTCTTCATGTCATTGGTTATTGCTTTACCAATATCTGAATTTTTTTTGATTTCTTCTCTTAAAAGATCACCTGTTGAAATTTGAAAAGCATTTAATTTGTTTACAAGATATTTAGACTGAGTACCTTTTCCAGCACCAGGAGGTCCAAATAAAATTATATTCACTTACTTACCAAATTTTGTTTTTTTAATCAGTTGTTCGTATTGTGAACTCATTAGTCTTGTTTGTATTTGTGTTACAGTATCGATAGCTACTACAACAACAATTAATATAGATGCACCACCTAAATAAAAAGGTATTGGATAGTTTGCAATTAAAAATTCTGGCATCAAACAAACTAGAGTTAAATATATAGCACCAATTGTAGTTAATTTTGTTAAAATATTTTCTATATACAAAGCTGTACTTTCACCTGGTCTAATTCCTGGTACAAAACCTCCATATTTTCTAAGATTTTCAGCAGTTTCTGCTGGATTGAATGTAATAGAAGTATAAAAAAAAGTGAAAAATATTATTCCTGATGCATATAGCAACATATAAAGAGGTTGTCCCTGAGTAAAATAAGAGCTCAAGTTTAAAAATGTTTCATTGTTAGAAAATGAGAAATTTGAGAATGTTACTGGTAGTAATAGTAGTGCAGAAGCAAAAATTGCAGGAATTACTCCGGCCTGATTTATTTTTAAAGGTAAATGTGATGATTCTCCTCCATACATTTTGTTTCCCATTTGTCTTTTTGGATAATTAATTAGAATTTTTCTTAAAGCTCTTTCCATAAAAACTACAAAAAGAATTGTAGCTATTAATAGAACAAATATAGCTAGGATCATAAATGTTGAAACTGCACCCGTTCTACCTAATTCAAAAGTTGTAACCAAAGCTCTTGGAATTTCTGCAACAATACCAGCAAAAATTATTAACGATATACCATTACCAATACCTCTTTGAGTGATTTGTTCTCCCAACCACATTAAAAATATTGTTCCTGCAACAATGGTTGTAACGGTAGTTATTTTAAAAAAAGCTCCTGGATTAATTACTAAGTCAGCTGATGACTCTAAACCAACAGATAAACCATATCCCTGCACTGTTGCAAGTAACACTGTTCCATATCTAGTAATTTGTGTAATTTTAGCTCTGCCTATCTCACCTTGAGCTTTTAGATTTTTAAAATAGTCAGAAACCCCAGTCAAAAGTTGAACTATAATTGCTGAAGAAATGTAAGGCATTATACCTAATGCAAATATTGCCATTCTGCTAACTGCACCTCCTGCAAAAACATTAAACATACCTAGCAACCCTTTTTGGTTACCTTCCATCATTATTTTCAATTGTTCAGGATCTATACCAGGCAGAGGCACAAATGTTCCAAACCTATAAACTGCTAAAATTAAAATAGTAAAAATAATTCTATTTCTTAAATCATTTGTTGACGATGATGCGCTCATATAAACAAACTATTTTTTTAATTGAATAGATCCACCAATTTTTTCTAGTTTTTCTATTGCTGATTTAGACGCTAGATCAGCTTCAATATTGATTTTATCTTTTACTTCACCAGTTCCTAAAATTTTTAATTTTTTTGAAGTTTTATTTATTAATTTAAGTTTTTTTAATAATTCTGAGTTTAATACTTCGTTTGGATTAATACTTTTTTTGTCTATATAAGATTGAATCTTATCCAGATTTAAAATTGCGACACTATCTTTTGAAATTGGGTTAAATCCTCTTTTTGGAAGTCTTCTGTATAATGGCATTTGACCGCCTTCAAAACTTTTTATAGCTACCCCAGATCTTGATTTTTGACCTTTAACACCTCTTCCTGATGTTTTTCCTTTGCCTGAACCAATTCCTCTTCCAACCCTTATTTTAGATTTATTGATTTTTTCTCTATTGTTTAAAGTAATCATTATCCTCTTTTTTCAATTATTTCCGAAATTTTTTTATTTCTAATCGCTGATATTTGTTTTGGTGAACTTTGTTTCATTAATGCTTTCATTGTAGCTCTAATTACATTGTGCGCATTAGAAGTTCCCATAGATTTTGCAACAATATCTTTTACTCCTAAAACTTCACATACTGCCCTAACAGGACCTCCTGCAATAATACCTGTTCCCTTAGAAGCTGCTCTTAGCACTATTCTACCCGAGCCATCTTTTGCCTTAACATCATGATGTATCGTTCTGCCTTCTCTTAATGGTATATGAGTAAGTTTTCTTCTTGCCATCTCATTGGCTTTTTTAATTGCATCAGGTACTTGCTTAGCTTTTGCGTGAGCTATACCGATTTTACCTGCTTGATTTCCAACAACTACAAGCGCTGAAAATCCAAATCTTCTTCCACCCTTAACAACTTTAGTAATACGATTTATATGAACTAATTTCTCTAATATATCGTCAGTTTTTTTATCTTTTATATTTTCCATAGTTAAAATTCCATCCCATTTTCTCTTAAGGTTTCTGCAAAAACTTTAATTCTACCGTGATATTTGTAAGAACCTCTATCAAAGTAAATTTTAGTAATTTTTTTCTCTTGAGCTTTTTTAGCTAATTTTTGAGCAACCAATTTAGATAGTTCAGTTTTATTAATCTTGTCTGATGATCTAAGATCTTTTTCTACAGATGAAGCTGATAACAAGGTTACGTTTTTTGTATCATCAATTATTTGAGCTGAAATATTTTTTGATGATCTAGAAATGCTTAATCTAAATCTATCTTTTGAAGCAAATTTTTTAACTTTATTGCTAACTCTAAATCTTTTTCTGATACTAGTGTTTAATTTCATTATTTTTTCTTACCTTCTTTTTTAAGAACATACTGTCCTTTTTCTCGAACACCTTTCCCTTTATAAGGTTCGATTTTTCTTAATGTTTTAATTTTAGATGCAACTTCACCAACTAGCTGCTTATCAGATCCTGTGATTTTTAATGTTGTTTGTTTTTCTACGGCGATTTTAATGCCTTCTGGTATGTCAAAATTGATATCATGACTATAACCCAACTGTAAATTTAACTGATTTCCTTTTAACGCTGCTCTATAACCAACACCAACTAATTCTAAAGTTTTTCCAATGATTGATGGTGATTTGGCAACAGTAATGCCGCATTCTTCCATTTTTTTAATTTTATCTTCAGCTCCACCTTTCCCACCTGAAATTATAGCGCCAGCATGCCCCATTCTTCTGCCTGGAGGAGCAGTAATTCCTGCAATAAATCCAACTATTGGCTTTTTGATCTTGTGATTTTTTACAAATTCAGCAGCTTCCTCTTCCGCAGTTCCTCCAATTTCACCTATCATTAAAATAGACTCTGTTTCATCGTCATTTAAAAATAAATCTAAACAGTCTATAAAATTTGTTCCGTTAATAGGATCTCCACCAATTCCTATACAAGTTGATTGACCGAGTCCATTTTCAGTTGTTTGAGCTACTGCTTCATATGTCAATGTTCCTGACCTAGATACAATTCCAACACTTCCTCTTTTGTGAATACTTCCCGGCATAATCCCAATTTTACATTCATCTGGTGTGATTATTCCTGGACAATTAGGTCCAATTAATCTGCTACTAGATCCACTTAATTTTTGTCTGACCTTAAGCATATCCTGAATTGGAATACCCTCTGTAATACAAACAATAAGTTCAACTGATGCATCAATAGCTTCAATGATTGCTGCTGCTGCAAATTTAGCAGGCACATAAATCATAGTTGCATCTGCTCCTACTTCATTTTTTGCCTCTAAAACGCTATTAAAAACTGGTCTGTCTAAATGTTTTTGTCCACCTTTCTTTGGCGTAACTCCACCAACAAGATTGGTTCCATATTTTATAGCCTGCTCTGAATGAAATGTTCCATGTGAGCCAGTAAATCCCTGACAAATTACTTTAGTATTTTTATTTACCAAAACCGACATTTTATTTTATCGCCTCAACAATTTTCTTAGCAGCGTCATCTAAATTTTCTGCAGAAATTAATTTTAATCCAGAATTATCAAGAATTTTTTTTCCTTCTTTGAAATTTGTGCCTGCTAATCTTACAACCAAAGGTACGCTAATATTAATTTCTTTAGCTGCATCAACTACTCCTTGGGCAAGAACATCACATCTCATTATTCCTCCAAAAATATTAATTAAAATACCTTTAACATTTTTATCTGAGAGAATTATCTTTAATGCAGCAGATACTTTTTCTTTGGATGCACCACCACCTACATCTAAAAAATTTGCTGGCTCTTTACCATACAATTTAATTATATCCATTGTTGCCATTGCTAATCCTGCCCCATTCACCATACAGCCAATACTTCCATCTAGCTTGATATACGCAAGATCATGCTTGCTAGCTTCTATCTCAGTAGGATCTTCCTCATTTAAATCTCTTAATTCAACAATTTCTGGATGCCTGAATAAAGCGTTAGAGTCGAAATTAACTTTTGCATCTAAACAAACAATTTTTTCCTCTTTTGTCAAAATTAACGGATTTACTTCAACCATGTTTGCGTCAGTACCTACAAACATTTTATATATTGATTTAATTAATGTTATTGCTTGTCTTTTTGCGTCTTCATTTAAATTAAAAATATTAATTATTTTTTCACAATCTGAATCAGAAATTTCATCACCCATATCAACTTTTGTAGTTATAATTTTTTCAGGTGAACTGCTTGCAACTTCTTCAATGTCCATCCCTCCTTGGTCACTTGATATAAATGCAATTTTAGAACTTGCCCTATCAACCAGGCACGATAAGTAAAATTCTTTATCTATATTTGATGATTCTTCTACGTATAATCTTTTTACCTCTCTACCTTCAGGGCCAGTTTGATGAGTAACTAGTGTTTTTCCAAGTAATTCTTTAGCTGCTACCGTTAGTTCCTCAATAGAATTTAAAATTTTTACACCACCAGCTTTTCCTCTACCTCCAGCATGGATTTGTGCTTTAAGCACATATTTCTCAGTTTTGAGTGATTTTGCTTTTTCAACAAGTTCATCAACATTAAGCGCAAATACTCCTTCGGGAACTACAGCTCCATATTTTTTTAATATTTGTTTAGCTTGATGCTCGTGAATATTCATTATTATTTAGATAAATCAGGATCTATTTTAGATGCAGCTTCCCATAAAGCTTTTACAGCATCTATTGAATGCATAAATTCTTTTTTTTCTTTTTCATCTAAATCAATCTCTTCAATTTTTTCTACACCATCTTTTCCAATGACAACAGGAACACCTGCATAAACATTTTTCACACCATATTCTCCATTTAATTGTACAGCGCAGGGTAATAATTTTTTCTGATCATTTAAATATGCTTCTGCCATTTGAACACCTGAAGCTGCTGGTGCATAAAAGGCCGATCCTTTTTCTAAATATTTAACTATTTCCGCACCACCATCTCGTGTTCTTTGATTAATTTCCTCAACTCTCTCTGAAGAAATCTTTCCATCCTTTACAAGATCCAACAATGGTTTACCTGAAATTTTTGTAAATCTTGGCATAGGAACCATGGTGTCACCATGACCACCCATAACCATTGCCTCA
>CACDQA010000032.1 GCA_902554745.1 uncultured Pelagibacteraceae bacterium | reverse complement strand
TGCACCTTTTGCTCTAAATTCTTTTGCTTCCCTCTCCCTTTCAGTTTGCATTCTTCTATAAATCGCATCACTGTTAGCTTGAGGTAGATCTGCTCTTTTAATTCTAACATCTACAATATTTATTCCAAAGTTTTGTGCTTCATTGTTTACACCTTCTTTAATTAAGGCCATTTGCTTAGATCTATCTTTGGATAGCAATGTTTGTAATTCTTCTTGACCTAATACATTTCTAATTCTTGAATTTATAATTGTAGACAGTCTTGATCTTGCAACTCTTTCGTTTCCAACTGAAATATAAAACTTTAATGGATCAATAATTTGAAACCTTGCAAATGCATCTACTATTAAACGTTTTTGATCTGATGCAATAACCTCTTCTGGTGGAGCATCTAAATTTAAAATTCTTTTATCTAAATAAACAACATTTTGAATGAAAGGAATTTTAAAGTTTAATCCCGGCTTCATTATAATTCTTTTTGGATCACCAAATTGAAGAATAATTGCTTGATTAACTTCTTTAACTATAATTACTGATAAAAAAGCTACAACACTAATTGCAACTAATAACCCAACTAATATTTTTCCAGCTTTCATTTTAATTTGTCGCTTTCTTTTTTAATTCAGGCAAAGGTAAATACGGAACTACACCTGAACCTGCGTTTTTTTCTATAATTACTTTGTCAATATCTGCTAAAACTTTTTCCATAGTCTCTAAATACATTCTTTCTTGAGTAACTGCTTTTGCATTTTTATATTCATTGTAGATAGCTATAAATCTGCTTGCTTCACCCTCAGCTTTTGCAACAACTTCTTTTTTATATGCTTCTGCAGCTTGTAAAATTTTTTGTGCTTCTCCTCTTGCTCTTGGAATAACATCGTTTGCATAAGCTTCAGCTTCATTTTTAGATCTTTCCATGTCTGCTCTTGCAGCCTGTACGTCTCTAAATGCATCAATTACTTGATCGGGTGGATCAGCTTTTTGAGTTTGTACTTGTGTGATTTGTATTCCACTTTCGTAATCATCTAAAATGCTTTGTATTATATTTTGTGTTTCAACCTCAATTTTAGATCTACCTTCTGTCAAAATAGGCTGAATATCACTCTTCGCTATCACTTCTCTCATTGCAGTTTCGGCAGCTGCTTTAACTGTTCCTTCAGGGTCTTGGATTTTAAATAAAAAGTTACCAGCATCTTTAATTACCCAAAATACTGAAAAGTCTATGTTAACAATATTTTCATCTCCAGTTAGCATCAAGCTTTCTTGCGGGACATCAGCAACACCACCACCTGTAGAAAAACCACTATCTCTCTCAGATCTAAATCCTATATCCATTCTATTAACCTTAGTAACTTTCGGTGTTTGAACAGTTTCAACTGGAAAAGGTATGTGATAGTTCAAACCAGGCTGTGTAGTTTTTATAAACTTACCAAATCTTAATACTACACCTTGTTCATCGGGTAATACTCTATAAAGTCCGCTCGCTAACCATACAAAAACTAAAACTAATAAAATTAGACTTATTGATTTTCCTCCTGAAGTTTTTCCACCAGGTAAAAATCTTTTAATTTTATTTTGAAGATCTCTAATTAATTCGTCGACATTTGGTGGTGTAGGACCTCTACCTGATCCATTACCACTACCTCCTCCACCAGGAGGTGCTCCCCAAGGACTTTGACCTTTAAAATCGTCTGGCATATGCCAAAGTATATAGTGTCTTTATTGTAAAAAACAAGTAATGATACTTTTATGACCGATAAAAAACCTGAACTTAGTGCCGCAATGAAAAGTAAGCTAGAGCCTAAAAAATTCACTAAAAATCCTATTCTTGGAACTAAGTTTACAATTGCAATCTCTAGTGCAAAAGGTGGGGTTGGAAAATCTACATTTGCAACGAACCTTGCTTTAGCTTTGAAGAAAGTTGGATGTAAAGTTGGTCTTTTAGATGCAGATATTTATGGTCCATCGATTCCTAAAATGTTTGATATTAATGAAAAACCAAAAAGTGATGGTCAAAAATTAGATCCAATTACAAAGTATGACATTCAATGTATGTCAATTGGTTTTTTAGCAGATCAACAAACTCCAATGATATGGCGTGGCCCTATGGTAACAAGTGCAATTAAAACTTTTACTCAGAAAGTAAACTGGAAAGATTTGGATTTTATTATCGTTGATATGCCTCCAGGAACTGGCGATACTCAACTTACATTTTCTCAAGAAATAAAAATGGATGGTGCAATAATTGTAAGTACACCTCAAGAAGTAGCTCTTTTAGACGTTAAAAGAGGAATTAAAATGTTTGATAAACTTGGAGTTAAGATTTTGGGTTTAGTTGATAACATGAGTTTTTTTATTGGAGATGATAAAAAAAAATATAAAATTTTTGGAGAAGGTGGAGTTAAAAAAACTGCAGAGGAATTTCAAAAAGAATTTTTGGGTGAGATTCCAATTGATCCAGAGGTTGGTAAAACTGGAGATGAAGGAAAGCCAATTGTGGAAACTAACCCTGAGCATGAAATTTCTAAGATATATTTAAATTTTGCTGAAAAAATTAAATCAACTTATCTTTAAGATGAAAAGCAGTCATTAATTCATTCCACTCTCTTTTAGACAGTCCAGAATTTTCAACATCTACATTTTCACCTTTGATAAGTTTTTGAATAATTAATTTTCCTTTTGCAGAAACTTCAGTGCCGCCTACCCTATAATCCATAAAAGCGTCATAAGTTGTGGGAACCCATTTTTTTACAGTATCCAGCATTATGTCGGCATAAACTCTAATTTCATATTGAGCGTGACTATCAGCTCTTAATCTTAAAAAATTCATTAAGTTTAATAAATCAGTTTTCCAATACCATTGGGTATAAGTATTTAATGTTAAATTCATTCTTGCAAGTTCTCTGGCTAAACCTTTTTTATTTTCATCAATAGTTGATCCATCAAATCTTTCATTAAGCATAGTCTCATAATTATCATATGTTCTCTCTGCATCACTTTTTAAAAGTTCCAAAACTTCCTCTGCCTGTTTTCCTTCTAAGACATCTCCTCTACCCTGTCTGTTACTAGTTGATTGCGCAGCTAAATTTTCTTGTGATGGCAAATAAAATTCTTTATCTAAAATTGAATATCTAGCAGAATATTCATTAACATTTGCAGTCCTATGTCTAATCCATTGTCTTGCAATAAATATTGGAAGTTTAACATGATATTTAATTTCAC
The DNA here is from genome assembly GCA_902554745.1 of uncultured Pelagibacteraceae bacterium. Taxonomy (GTDB): domain Bacteria; phylum Pseudomonadota; class Alphaproteobacteria; order Pelagibacterales; family Pelagibacteraceae; genus Pelagibacter. The sequence continues at coordinate 3,166 of CACDQA010000032.1, read as the reverse complement.
ACATTTCGAATGGAGTGCTATGCCAATGCCTCATCAAATATTTAATTAAACCTTTGTCAGTTGAAACTTGTTTTGTTCCTTTTCCGTAAGATACTCTGGCTGATTGAACTATGGATGTGTCATCACCCATATAATCAACAACTCTTACAAAACCATGATCTAAAGCTGGAATTGCTTCATATAGGATTTTTTCAAGCTCAGGAGCGGTAACTCTTTTTGTTTGATTGCTTTGAGATTGTTGATTTTTTATTTCTTCTTGTTGTTCTTTAGTTAATTTCATGATTGTTATTGAATCTGTTGTAATTACTTTTATATTAATAATGTTGGTTTTCCAACTACGACGATAAACGAATTTCGTAATAACCATTGCGGACGTGGGGGCAGTACCCACCACCTCCACCATTACAACTTATGGGGGTGAACTAGATTCGACGGGTGACTAAAGGCTATTCTTTCGTTCGGGATTGTTCCACCGTAACGGGCTAATTTATAATTGCTAACGAAAGTTACGCACTTGCTGCCTAATTAACTTAGTTAATTAAGCAAACGGGGTTTGGGGCACCTGGCAACAGAACGCCCCCTATTTAATTTAATTTTTTTTAATTTCAGCTTGAGCGGCAGCCAACCTTGCAACGGGAACTCTATAAGGTGAACAAGAAACATAATTCAATCCTGCGTTTGAACAAAAAGATATACTATGTGGATCTCCTCCATGCTCTCCACAGATACCTAACTTTAGATTTTTGTTTTGTTTTAGTCCTTTTTCTACTGCTATTTCAACTAAATCTGAAACTCCCTCATCTATTGAAACAAAAGGATCAACAGAAAATATTTTGTTTTCTAAATAATCATTTAAAAATTTACCACTATCATCTCTACTGATCCCAAAAGTAGTCTGTGTTAAATCATTTGTTCCAAAACTAAAGAATTCTGCGTGCTTAGCGATCTCCTTTGCTTTTATTGCCGCTCTCGGTAATTCAATCATCGTTCCTACTAAAAATTCTATTTTTAATTTATTTTCTTGTTGAACTTGACTAGCAGTTCTAATTACTAATTCTTTCATTATTTTAATCTCAGCCTCTGTAGATACTAAAGGTATCATTATTTCAGGAAATGCAGATTTAATTTTATTTTTTTTAAGGTAAACCAAAGCCTCAAATATTGCTTTGCATTGCATTTCATAAATTTCAGGAAAAGATATTCCCAGACGACATCCTCTATGACCTAACATAGGATTTTGCTCATGGAGCTCTTCAATTCTTGACTCAACCTCTTTAACTGGGAGATTAACTATACTAGCAACCTCATTAATTTCCTTTTCTGTACGTGGTAAAAATTCATGTAAGGGTGGGTCCAACAATCTGACTGTGACTGGTAATCCGCTCATGATTTTAAAAATATCTATAAAATCTTTTCTTTGATGCGGTAACAGTTTTTGTAATGCTATTGCTCTGTCTTCTTTTGTTTTAGATAATATCATTTCTCTTACAGACAAAATTCTTTCTTCATCAAAAAACATATGTTCAGTTCTGCATAGACCAATACCTTCTGCACCAAAATCTTTTGCTGTTTTTGTATCTTTTGGTGTCTCAGAATTTGTTCTTACTTTTAATTTTCTAAAGCTATCCGCCCAAGACATTAACTTGGAAAAGTCACCAGATATTTCAGGTTTTACAGTTGAAACACTTCCGGCAATAATTCTTCCAGTTGAGCCATCAATAGTGATTACATCTCCCTCTTTAATCTCCATTGAAGAAGTTTTAAAAGATCTATTTTCATAGTTTATATCAATTTCGCTTGATCCTGATACACATGGTCTACCCATACCTCTTGCTACAACAGCTGCATGACTTGTCATTCCTCCTCTAGCAGTTAAAATTCCTTTAGCAGCGTGCATTCCTTGTATATCTTCTGGAGAAGTCTCTACTCTAACCAAAATTGTATCTTGCATCATTGCGGTTAATCTTTCAGCTTCTTCTGATGTAAATACAACTTTACCACTGGCTGCACCTGGTGATGCTGGCAATCCATTTGCTATTACATTAATTGAACTTTTTTCATCCAAAGTTGGGTGCAAAAGTGTATCTAAAGAGTTTGGGTCAATTCTTAATACAGCTTCCTTTTTAGAAATTAATTTTTCTTTAACCATGTCTACTGCAATCTTGACTGCTGATTTTGCTGTTCTTTTTCCTGATCTTGTTTGAAGCATCCATAGCTTACTATTTTCAACTGTAAACTCTACGTCTTGCATATCTTTGTAATGCATCTCTAATTTTTTTAAAATTTTTTGAAGTTCTTTAAAGACTTTAGGCATAGATTCTTCCATTGATAATTCTTTTACTCTAGCGTCTCTTCTAGCTTTTTTTGTTATGTATTGAGGGGTCCTTGTGCCCGCTACAACATCTTCACCTTGCGCATTAATCAAATACTCACCATATATTTCATTTGATCCATCTGATGGATTTCTTGTAAACACAACTCCTGTTGCACAATCATCACCCATATTTCCAAAAACCATTGATTGAACATTTACAGCAGTTCCCCACTCGGCTGGGATTTGATTTAATTTTCTATAAACTTTTGCTCTATTACTTTCCCATGATAAAAATACTGCACTTATTGCTCCTAGCAATTGTTCATGAACATCTTGAGGAAAATCTTTTTTTGCCTTTTCTCTTACTGTTCTTTTAAAATCTTCAATTAATCCATCCCAATCACTTTCATCTAAATCTGTATCTAACAAAACACCTTTCGTAAGTTTATAATTTTCAATTAATTCTTCAAAATGATAACCTTCTACACCCATTACAACATTACCGTACATTTGAATGAATCTTCTATAACTGTCTTTAGCAAATCTTCCATTTGAAGTTTTAATTGCTAAAGCTTTGACTGTTTTATCGTTCAGACCTAAATTTAGAATGGTATCCATCATACCTGGCATTGATACTCTTGCGCCAGACCGCACAGACAACAAAAGTGGATTTTTTAAGTCCCCAAATTTCTTAGAAACATCTTTTTCGATTAATTTTAATTCTTTTTTAATTTGAGAAATTAAATTTTTATTTAATTTTTTTTTATCCTTATAAAAAATTTCACAAACTTTTGTAGATATTGTAAAACCAGGAGGCACTGGAAGACCCATTCTTCCCATTTCAGAAAGATT
>CACDQA010000031.1 GCA_902554745.1 uncultured Pelagibacteraceae bacterium | reverse complement strand
ATAATCATTTTTAAGTTTACCATTTTCATCGATGTTCAAACTCAAATCTATAATTACATGACCTTTTTTTGCAATTTTTTCTAATATAAATAATTCAGGTTTGTTATTTATGGTCCGAATAAATTTAATTAAATCATTTAATAATATAGACTTAGTTTTTACCTCTATATTTGATGATGAAATCTTATTTTTAATTAAAGAACTGAGCGAAACTTGCGTTTTAATGCTCTCTAACGCTAATGGTTTTTTTGAAAAATATATCTTGGTACCAACTGTTTTTGCAGAAATATTTAGTTTAAAAGGATCTAGTGTTAGTTTAATTTTTTTTAAATCTATTTCTACCTTTTTATTTATTTGTGAAATTCTTTTTTTAATTTGATCGTTAAATTTATCTGTCTCTATACCTACAGTGCTAAGGTAAACTGTCAAAATAACTAATACTGATAGAAGTAAGATAAAATATTTAAAAATATTACTTTTCATTTAATTTATAGAGGGATTGTTCCAAAAATTCATCGATATCACCATCTAACACTTTATCAGGGCTAGTGCTTTCAAAACTAGTTCTATTGTCTTTTACTAGTCTGTAAGGTTGAAGAACATAAGATCTAATTTGATGCCCCCATCCTATTTCAGATTTAGAATTTTCAACATTTTGATTTTCCTCCTCTCTTTTCTTAATTTCAAAATCATATAATCTTGCTTTTAACATATTCATGCAGGTTTCTTTATTTTTATGTTGAGATCTTTCATTTTGACATTGAACAACAATTTTCGATGGAATGTGTGTTATTCTAACTGCGCTATCAGTAGTGTTAACGTGCTGGCCACCTGCTCCACTGGAACGATAGGTGTCTATTCTTAAATCTTTTTCTAAAATTTCTATATTTATATTTTCATCTACAACTGGATAAATCCAAACACTTGCAAAACTTGTGTGCCGTCTTGCCCCGGAGTCAAATGGAGATATCCTGACTAATCTATGTATTCCCGACTCTTTTTTTAACCATCCAAAGACATAGTCACCATCTATTTTAATTGTTGCAGACTTTATCCCAGCTTCGTCACCTTTATGTTCACTAATCAAACTTGATATAAAATTTTTTTTATCAGACCATTTTAAATACATTCTTCTTAGCATGTCAGCCCAATCTTGACTTTCAGTACCTCCAGCTCCAGCATGAATTTCTATGTAACAATTTAAAGGATCTGCTTCATTAGATAAAAAACATTTTATTTCGTTTTTTTTAACTTCACTTCTTAAGTCTTTGATATTTTGAAGAACTTCTTTTTGAACTTGCAAATTCTCCTCTTCAAGCGCCAGTTTATTCAAATCATCCAAATCTTTTAGTCTTTCAACATTGTTATTTAAAGAATTAGTTAAATCCTCATAAAATTTCTTTTCTTTAATTACTCTTTGAGAATTATTTTTATCTTGCCAAAAATCGGCACTCAGCATCTGTGAATTCAAAGATTGCAGTTTTGAATGGATATTATTTTTTTCAAAGATACTCCTGTATTTTTTTATTTATCTTTTCAACTTCTTCTTTAAAATTTTGATAATTATTATCCATTAGTAAAACTTTAATATATTATTTGAATCTAATCTATCTGAATTTGAATAAAGTACTTTTCCATCAACCATATTTTCTTTTTTAAAAACCTCAATAATAGTATTCTTTGAGTTAAATTTTGCTTTTTGACCTGTTAAAGGATCAACAACCATCATAACAGTTCCTTTGGCAGCTTTAAAAGGTCTTGCTTCATATTTGTTAACAGAATCACTTATAAAACTTTTAAATATTGGCAAAGCCGTTTTAGATCCTGTTTCATATTTTCCTAATGGAACTGGATTATCTGAGCCAACATAAACTCCAACTAGCAAATTTGAGGTAAAACCTATAAACCAAGTATCTGTATTTTTATTTGTTGTTCCAGTTTTACCTGCAATATTTAAATTTAAGTCTTTTAGTTTTTTAGCTGTACCTCTTTGAACAACTCCTTCTAAGATTGATGTCATTTGAAAAGCTGTTTCTGGAGAAAAAATTTGCGTATAGTTATTTTTAATCTCTGGATAATCGTTGGTTAAATAAGAAATTTGATCACAATTAATACATTTTCTTTTATCATTATTAAAAATAGTATTTCCCTCACTGTCCTGAATTCTATCTATCAGTATTGGTTCAACAAGTTTTCCTCCATTAACAAAAACTGAATAAGCAGATGTAAGTTTTAATAAAGTTGTTTCAGCAGATCCCAAAGATATGGACAGAAGTTCTTCTGGATTATCATAAATTTTTAATGCTTTCGAAAAATCAACTATTTTCTCTACACCAAGATTTTGGGCTATTCTTACTGTCATTAAATTTCTAGATTTCTCCAAACCAACTCTTAAAGTCGAAGGCCCATAAAATTTTTTTCCATAATTTTCTGGTTTCCACATTTTTAAATCATCTCCTTGGTCTAAAACCAGTGGTGCGTCCAGAACTAATGATGTTGGTGTAAAATTGTTCTCTAAGGCTAATGCATAAACAAATGGTTTAAAAGCTGATCCAGGCTGTCTTTTAGCTTGAGTTGCTCTATTAAATTCACTTTGTTTAAAACTAAAACCACCACTTAGTGCTAAAACTCTTCCGGTAAATGGATCCATCACAACAATTCCACCATTTACCTTTGGTAATTGTTGTAAGTTAAAAATATTTTCTTTAAGATTTTTAACATAAATAATATCACCAGGTTTTAATAATTTATTAAATTCTTTTTTTGTCCAAGAAATACTCTGATATTCAATAACACCTTCGATATTATCTTCTGTTTCTATTTCTGCTGAAAATTTATTTATCTTTTTGACTATTGCTAATTTCCAATTAATTGAATTCTCTAATTTATACTTTTCTAAATCTTTTTTCCATTCTGAATTATAATTCTTGCTAGTAAGTGGTCCTCTCCATCCTTTTCTTTTATCATATTCTATCAACCCTTCTCGTAGAGATTTTGTTGCAATTGTTTGTAAATTTAAATCTATTGGAGTATTGATATTAAAACCTTGTTTGTAAACTTTATCATAGCTCAAAGTTTCAATTACGCTCTTTCTCACATCTTCAATAAAATATTGAGCATCTTCTAAATAAATTTTTTTATTTTTTTTTAAAATTATTTGCTCTTTTGTAAGTTTTTCATACCATTCTGAAGTTAAATAATTATTATCTAACAAATTTTTTAAAACTAAATTTCTTCTAAATTTTGCTATATCTGGATCTCTATAAGGATTATATCTACTAGGTGCTTTTGGCAAAGCTGCTAATAAAGCAGCTTCTGAGTAATCTAAATCTTTAATAGATTTATCAAAATATTCTAAGCTTGCTGCGGCTACTCCGTATGCTCCACTTCCAAGATAAATTTGGTTTAAATAAAGTTCTAAAATTCTTTCTTTAGATAAAGCTCTCTCTATTCTAAAAGCTAAAATTGCTTCCTTAATTTTCCTATTTAAACTTACTTCATTTGTTAATAAAAAGTTCTTTGCTACCTGTTGAGTAATTGTAGATGCTCCTTCCAACCTTTTAGATGATAAAATATTTGAAATATTATTTATGACTGCTCTAATAACACCTTTAGCATCAACACCTGGGTGTTTAAAAAAATTTTTATCTTCAGCAGATAAAAAGGCGTTAATAACATTTTTTGGGATTGAATTAAATGGAACAAATACTCTTTTTTCTTGTGAAAAATCTGCAACCAAATCACCATTTCCAGAGTAAACTTTGCTGGAAACAGGTGGCTTGTAATTTTTAAGAAATTTATAATCAGGTAGATCATTAGAATAAGTCCATAAAATACTTATTATCAAAATTGCTGATAAAAGAATAAAAGACGTAACTAAAATAAAGATATTTCTTAAAAATTTATTCATTTTAATTTCATTATATCTTGGAATTTGTTAAAGATATGGCAAGAAAAATAAACAAAATTTTTAAAAATTAAACTATTAATGAAATTAACATTCACAAAATTATGGAAAAAAATTTATATATTGATGCTTCGCATCCTAACGAAACTAGAGTTGTTCTTAAATCAGGCGAAAATATTGAAGATTACGAGTACGAAGGTTTAAAAAATAACTTAATTAAAAATAATATCTATTTAGGAAAAGTAAGTAGGATAGAACCCTCTTTACAAGCAGCCTTTGTTGATTTTGGAAGAGAAAGACATGGATTTTTATCTTTTAACGATATTCAATCGGATTATTATCAAATACCAAAAGCGGATTTAGAAAAAATTAAAGAAGAAGAAGAAAAAGCTAGAGAAGAGCTTTCAAGAGAAGTTGAAGCTAAAGAAGAAGAAAATATTGCAGAAGGAAAACTTGAAATTAACGATCCTATAGAAAAAATATCAGAAGAACAAATAGAAGAAGTTTCGACTGAAAAAGAAATTAGTATTGAAAAAGAAAATTTACACGAAGGGAAAGAAAAAAAAAAGGAGCATAGATTTAAATTTAAGAGATACAAGATTCAAGAAGTAATTAAACCCAATCAAGTAATTCTTGTGCAGGTTATTAAGGACGAAAGGGGTCAAAAAGGTGCGGCTCTAAGTACGTTCATTTCTATTGCTGGTAAATACATAGTATTAATGCCAAACACTCCTAAAGGAGGAGGTATATCAAGAAAAATATTTAATCCTGCGGATAGAAAAAAAATAAGAACAATCCTAAACGAAATTGAAATACCTAAAGAGATGGGTTTAATTGTTAGAACTGCTGGAAGCAATAAAACAAAAAATGAAATAAATGATGATTTAGTAACTTTAATAAATACTTGGGGTCAAATAAAAGAAAACGCTATAAACTCTATTGCTCCTTCTTTAATACATCAAGAAAGCGAAATAATTAAAAGAACTTTAAGAGATATGTTTGACGATAATACAAAAAATATAATTGTAGAAGGTAACGAGGGTTATAAAAAAGCCCAATCATTTATGAAAACTATGATGCCTTCAAGTTTGAAAAAAGTAAAAAAATATAGAGGAAAAATTCCACTATATATTGAAGAAAATATTGAACAAAAGTTAAATCAAATTTTTGACTCTGAAATTAAACTTAAATCAGGTGGATATTTAGTTATTAACCCCACCGAGGCTTTAGTCTCTATAGATATAAACTCTGGAAGTTCAATAAAAGGAAAAAATGTCGAAAGCACTGCTTTAGATACAAATATTGAAGCCGCAGAAGAAATTGCAAGACAAATAAAAATAAGAGATTTGTCTGGTCTAATCATTATAGATTTTATTGATATGTTAAGTTATGGAAACAGAAGATTAGTTGAAAGAAAACTTAAAGAAAAATGTAGATCAGATAGAGCAAGAATTCAAATTGGTAGAATAAGTAATTTTGGTCTTTTAGAGATGTCAAGACAAAGACTTAGGGAAAGTGCGATTAAATGGAAAGTTACATTAACAGATGAATCTTTTGCACAAAAACTTTTAAAAATTGTTGAGTTAAAAGCCATAATTAACAAAGCAAAATTTGTTGAATTGAAAGTTTGTAAAAAAATTTCAGACTTTCTCAAAGAAAATTTTGTAAACGACTTAACTTATTTTGAAAAAAAAAATAAAATGACGATAGATATTATTAGTGATAATTCTTTGATTATTCCTGAATATATAATTGATATTAAAAATAAATCAAAAAAAACAATTGAATTAATTGAATATTACGAAAAATTAAAAAATTTAGAAATTCAGATTAAAGAATATGAAATTACTGAAAAAAATGGGAAAAATAAAACTAAAAAAAATACTTATAAGAAAAAAAGATATAAAAAAAAAACTAAATAATTCCTTTTGATGGAGATGACGGATTGCCCATTAAAACTTTATCTATTCTTCCAGATTTAAAAGATTGTCTTCCAGCAATAACAGCATTTTTAAATGCCAGTGCCATTTCGAAAGGGTTTTTTGCTTTTGCTATAGCGGTATTAACAAGAACTCCGTCACAACCTAATTCCATTGCAATTGTAGCGTCTGAAGCTTGACCTAAGCCAGCATCAATAATTAATGGGAGTTTAGTTTGTTTTCTAATTATTTGAATATTAATTTTGTTTTGAATTCCTAGTCCTGATCCAATTGGTGCAGCTAGAGGCATAATAGCATCAGCACCTGAGTTCTCTAAACGTTTAGCCATTAAAGGATCATCATTACAATAAACCATAACCTTAAAACCTTCTTTAGCTAAAACTTCTGTTGATTTTAATGTTTCTATCATGTCAGGAAATAAATTTTTTTTATCTCCTAAAACTTCTAATTTAACTAACTTCCAACCACCTATTTCTCTTGCTAATCTTAAAGTTCTCAAAGCTTCTTTTGAATTAAAACATCCAGCAGTATTAGGTAAATATGTAATTTTTTTTGGATCAATATAATCCATCAATAAAGGCTTATTTTTATCAATAATATTAACTCTTCTAACTGCTACAGTTACAATTTGTGCGCCTGAAAGTTTAATTGCTTTTGCGCACTCGGACATACTTTTATATTTTCCCGTTCCAACAATTAATCTGGAATTAAATTTTTTATTTGCAATAATTAAACTTATTTTTACATCCGAAAGATCAACTAGATTTTTTTTATAATTATTTCTAACGAAACCTTTACTAGTAATATCTTTTACAATTTTTAATAATTGATTTTGATCCTCAGAGCTTGGATCATCTGTGCTAATGGTATCATTTCCTCCAATAGCTGGAGTGTGAGCTAGGTCTTCTCTATTTTGATATGAAATAGCTAATT
>CACDQA010000030.1 GCA_902554745.1 uncultured Pelagibacteraceae bacterium | reverse complement strand
TCTGGAATGCAATTAACTATGTGGGACAAGTTTCTGAAATAGAGCAAAAAAAAGTTTCATTTACTAAAAAAAATATAAATATTCTTCAAAAGAGATTGTCCAAATTAAAAAATATTTATTTTGAAGACAATATTGTAAATTTTGAAAAAGAAAGGTTATAAATAAATTTATGGAGAAAAATGCCAAAGTTGTAATCATAGGTGGTGGTGTGGTGGGTTGTTCTATTCTTTACCATTTATCTAAATTTGGATTAAAGGATTGCATTTTACTTGAGAGAAATGAACTTACCTCAGGATCGTCTTGGCACGCAGCGGGAAATGTTCACGTTATTTCATCTGACCCTAATATCTCTAGGATGATGGCTTATACAATAGGCTTGTATAAAGAAATAGAAAAAGAGTCAGGTCATTCTGTAGGATTTAAACCTAGTGGAGGTTTTTATTTAGCTTCAAATGAAGTGTGGGCTGATTATTTAAAGAGAGAAAGATCAAAAGCAAGATATATGGGGCTTGACCAAGAATTTATTTCTTTAGAGGAAGTTAAAAAGAAAAATCCTCTAATTGATCCATCTAGATATTTGTTGGCCTTATGGGATCCTATCGATGGTGAAGTTGATCCTTCAGGAGTTACTTACGCTTTTGCAAAAGCTGCAAAAGTTCATGGTGGAAAATATTACACTCACACTGTCGTAAAAGATACGAAACAAAAAGAAGATGGAACTTGGGATGTCTTTACCGAAAAAGGAAATATAAATGCTGAAATAGTAATAAATGCAGGTGGTCTGTGGGCAAGAGAAGTTGGACAATTAGCTGGACTTAATCTTCCTGTTCAACCAATGGAGCATCATTATTTAATCACTGAACCTATTCCAGAAATTGAAGCAATGGGTGACCAAAGATTACCAATTGGAACAGATTTTGAGGGAAATATTTACTTTAGACAAGAAGGAAAAGGAATGTTGCTTGGAACTTATGAGCCAAAATCAACTCCTTGGAAAGTTGAAGGCACACCAATGAATTTTGGTCATGAGTTACTTGAGCCAAAGTTAGATAACATTGAAGATAGATTGGCAATTGGGTTTGAGAGGTAAGCATTTAGAGCTTTGGCAACATATTTCTGGATGTAGACAATGGATAAAGGTTGAGAGAGATACTGCAACACATGAAATTTTCAGAACCTTTAAAGCTGATGAGGAAGTTGCTTAATGACTCAAGCTTTTAGAATTGAAAATGGTGGGTTAATAAATAGAGATAAAAAATTATCTTTTAAATTTAATGGAAAAACTTACTTTGGATATGAGGGTGACACATTAGCTTCAGCTTTATTAGCAAATGGAGTTCATTTAGTAGGAAGAAGTTTTAAATATCACAGACCCAGAGGTTTCTTTGGAGCAGGTGTGGATGAACCTTATGCAGTTGTTCAACTTTATAGAAATGGTGAAACAGAGCCAAATATTAAAGCTACAGAACAGGAGTTGTTTGAAGGTTTAGAGGCTAAAAGTGTTAATTGTTGGCCAAGTGTTAATTTTGATATAGGTGCAATAAATAATTTTTTAAAAATTTTTTTACCAGCAGGTTTTTATTACAAAACTTTTATGTGGCCAAAAAGTTTTTGGTATCGAATTTATGAGCCTTTCATAAGAAAAGCAGCTGGTTTAGGTGTAGCTTCAACCAAACATGATAATGAAAGATATGAACATAAATACGAATATTGTGATTTATTAATTGCAGGCTCAGGACCTTCAGGATTTAATCTGTCTTCAATATTTTTTTTAACGGTTTCAAAATCAAAAGGATTATCGTCTACACCCTGTACATCTCTAATTTGAATACAAACTTGTCCAGTTTTTTTAATAATTTCTTTAAACAAAGTGTAATGTCCATCGTGAAAAGGTTGCCATCTTCCTAGCATTTGTGCTGTTGGTTTTTTGTTATCCCATTGGTGTGTCATTTTTTTATCTCCTCAATTATTTTTGGTGCCCAATTTTTTGCATCCTGAGTTGTTACATGAAAATCAAAATTCTTAGGATTAACAAACATTTGGTTAGTGTCTTCAAATCTTCCTTCTTTAATCGTATCTACCCACACTCTAAAATCTGCTGGAAACAAACTTCTTGCTTCGGGAGTTGGTGCAATAAAATCTGCAATTACATAATGACCATCTGCTTTTAATTTTAAAGCTGCCTCAGCCATTCTTTTTGCCTGTCTTACTCTTCCCTCTTCGGAAAAATCCCAATCGTTTGCAGCTTTTCTTACCTCGTCTGCATTTAATCTTTTTGCATTTAATAGTGGTGCCATTTCATTTGCTAGAGTTGTTTTACCTGCTCCAGGTAAACCCATTACTAAAATAATTTTCATTAAATATCTTCTAACGGATGATGGGACATTAATTCAAGTCCATTTTCACCTACAAGATACTGTTGTTCAAGTTTTACACCTTCTTTACCACTAACTTTACCAATATAACTCTCAAGTGTAATTGTCATGTTCTTCTCAAAAGTTCCACCTTCTTCTCCACCATCAGTTGGATATCTTATTTGAGGCCACTCATCGCACAACCCAATTCCATGAACCATACATGAATACCTATTTCCATAATACTCATCAGGCAAAACCCAAGATTTTTTTATAAATTCTTTAAAACTCATTCCTGGTTTTATTAATCTAAAATTATGATCAATTTGATTTCTAGCCATTGAATATAGTTTTTTTTGCTCATCATTAAATTTATGTCCAACTACAAAGGCTCTTGATATGTCAGCACAGTATCCATAGGGACCAACCATATCTGTATCAAAAGCAACAATTTCTCCTTGTTGCATAACTTTATTGCTACTCTCTTGCATCCATGGATTTGTTCTTTCACCAGACGATAAAATCCTACACTCAATCCACTCACCTCCATTTTCAATATTCGTTTTATGTAAAATTGACCACAATTCATCTTCAGTCATTCCAGGCTTAAGATCTGATCTCATTTTTGATACACCTTTTTCTGCAACTTCTATTGCTGCTTTCATACAAGTCAATTCATCAGGTGATTTTATTACTCTTGCTTGTTCTAAAATCAATTTTGCATCTACAACTTCAATTCCTTCTTTATTTAAAGCTGTAACCGCAGGACCATTTAAAACATCGATTGCAATTTTTTTAGTTTTAAAATAATTTTTTGATAAATCTTTAACTTCATTTATCCATTTTGATAATTGTAAATTTGCTTGATCTCCATTGCTAAAATAATCCCATGTGATTGCAGGTCTGATTTCGTCAATTAGATTTAAATGCTTCGATAATATTTCACAATTAAAATACTCATAAAGAATAGTTGGTCCATTGACCGGTACAAAACAATATCTTGTTAAGTTATGCATGTTATAGACACTCATGTTTACAGTATCTAAAGCATAACGAACATTCACTGGATCAAATAGAATACAAGCTTCTAAATTGTTTTTTACTAATTCTTTTCTAACCCTATCTAAACGATATGATCTTAACTTATCAAAATTAATTTCATCTTCTCTTAATCTTTTTTTAGTAATAAAATTTTGTCTTGGTTTTATCTCAGGAGCTATTTTTCTACTAAACCTCATAATACTCTATACAAACCTAACCATGCGTTAACATCTTTGCTTGCAATATAGTCGGATTTAAAAAATTCTACTTCTTCCCACTTCTTGCTATCTTTGAGTATATCAATTTTTTTATCAAAAGCATACTCTTCATGAATTCCTTCATTAATTGTGAAACAAATTAAACCACCTGGTTTTGTTATTCTTATAAATTCATCTAATGCATTTGGTTTTACATGCCCAAAAGTAAATGTTCCAACACACATAACTCCACCATAAAAGTTGTCCTCAACTTCTATTGGTTTATTTAAATCAACCTTTACTAATTTTTGATAAAGATCTTTTGGTACAGTGTCTAATAAAGTTTGAGATAAATCGGCTCCATGAAAATTTTTAAAACTATATTTTTTAAGCTCCAATCCCACTAAACCTGTTCCACATCCAGCATCAAAAATTAAAGTATCTTTATTTTTCTCATATTTGTTAAATATTTCAGCGGTTTCTTTGGGTCCAGTATAGTTCCAATCAACCATGTCTTTATTATATTTGTCTTTGTCTCCCCACTCATCGTAGTACTTCATAACTTCATCTGTGGTTTTAAGTTTATAAATTGGAATTTTGTTTCCTACGTCTTTTTGAGCCATTAGCTTCTCATTTTTTGACCACTTGGATCGTAAAGTGGTTCTTTAATAATTGAACAATTAAATAAATCTCCATTTATCTCTACTTGAATTTTATTTTCAGATTTAATTTTTTTTTGATCAACAAAAGTAAACGCTACACTTTTGTTTACAAAATGAGCAAACCCACCTGAAGTTACATAGCCAATACTTTGATCTCCATTCAAGACGGCTTCATTATTTGTTACATCAATTTCATTTGTTTCAACAATTAATGGTACGAGTTTATTTGAAGAATTTTCCTTTTGTGCACTTTCTTTACCAATAAACTCTTTGTCCCAATTTATAAAAGCATCTAAGCCTGTCTCTTTTGCAGTAAAATCGGGTCTATAATCTAAAGTCCAAGCTCCCCAATTTTTCTCCAACCTCATTGACATTAATGCTCTTCCACCAAAAGGTTTAATATTAAATTCTTTTCCAGCTTCCATTAATTCTTCATAAAGTTTTAGTTGATAGTGAGGTGCTACATAAATTTCATAACCGAGTTCGCCAGTAAATGAAATTCTATTTATTATAGCTGGAACTCCACCAACAAACATTCTTCTAGAATCTCTAAATTTAAATTTTTCATTTGAAACATCATCTCTTACAATTTTTTCCAAAACTTTCCTTGAATTTGGTCCTGCAATAGACAAACCATGATACTCATCAGATCTATTAGAATAACTTAAATTAAATTTATCTATGTGACTCTCAAACCAACGTCTATGCATTTCTTGAGCAGCTCCAGAACCAAATACCATAAATTCATTTTCATCTAAACAAGCAACCGTTAAATCACCACATAATTTCCCTCTATACGACAACATTGGAGATAAAGATATTCTTCCTGGTTTTGGAAGTCTTCCAGCCATTATGTGATCTAAAAATTTTCTAGCATCAGGACCTTTGAATTCGTGTTTTGAAAAGTTGGCAACTTCGATTAAACCAACATTTTCTCTTACATTAATAACTTCTTTTGAAACATAGTCATGTGATCTTGATCTTTTAATAGTAGGTTCTTCATGAGCATCTTCTTTATTATTTGCAAACCACAAAACATTTTCTAATCCAAAGCTATCTCCCATAACAGCACCTTGATTTACAAAACGATCATACAGTGCAGTAGTTTTTTGTTTTCTTCCCTTTGGTAAAGTTTCGTTTGGAAAAGTCATAATAAATCTTCGCTCATAATTTTCTGAGGATTTTATTGTTCCATATTGAGGTGATGCATAATCTCCAAATCTTGCAACATCCATTGCCCAAACGTCAATTGATGGTTCTCCATCAATAATCCATTCTGCTATACATTTTCCAACACCACCGCCTTGGCAAAATCCAGCCATAACACCAACAGCAACCCAATAATTTTTCATTCCTGGTACTGGACCAATAAGAGGGCTTCCATCTGGACCAAAAGTAAAAGGTCCATTAACTATATTTTTTATTCCTGCCCGCTCTAATGCTGGCATTCTCTCAAACCCAATTGCCAATCTATCTTCAATGTTATCTAACTTTGGCTCAAGTAACTCATGACCAAAATTCATTGGTGTGCCTTCAACTTTCCAAGGAGTTGATTTTGGCTCATAAGTTCCAAGCAACATTCCTTTTCCTTCTTGTCTAAAGTAAATATTTCCCTCAAAATCTGTTCCAATTGGTAATCTTTGGTCACCCATTGCTTCAATTTCTGGAATAGGTTCAGTGATTAAATAATGATGCTCCATTGGTTGAACAGGAAGATTAAGTCCAGCTAATTGTCCAACTTCTCTTGCCCACAGACCACCTGCATTTATTACTATTTCAGCATTTATATTTCCTTTTTCGGTAAAGACATCCCAAGTTCCATCTTCTTTTTGTTTCGTATCTTTTACGACAGTGTGAGTGTAATATTTTCCACCATGAACTTTTGCAGCTTTTGCAAAAGCGTAAGTAACTCCTGAAGGATCAACTTCACCATCGATAGGATCCCATAAGGCCAACAAATATCTAGATGGATCAATTAGAGGATTTTTCTTTTTAACTTCCTCTAAAGAAATAAATTCTTGGTCAAGCCCCATATATCTTGCTTTTGATCTTTCTCTCTTTAAATAATCAGCCCACACTTCATTTGAAGCTAAATAAAAACCTCCACTAGGTTTAAATCCTACAGAATGACCTGACTCTTTTTCTATTTCTTTATACAAGCCTATTGTATAAGCCATCATCCTAGAGATATTAGGGTCAGATGAAATAACGTGAACATTTCCCGCTGCGTGCCAAGACGATCCTGAGGTAAGTTCATTTCTCTCAAGTAAAATGCAATCCTTTAATCCAAATTTAGATAAATGGTAAAGAATAGAACAACCCACCACACCACCACCTATGATTACAACTTTGGCATTTTTCTCCATAAATTTATTTATAACCTTTCTTTTTCAAAATTTACAATATTGTCTTCAAAATAAATATTTTTTAATTTGGACAATCTCTTTTGAAGAATATTTATATTTTTTTTAGTAAATGAAACTTTTTTTTGCTCTATTTCAGAAACTTGTCCCACATAGTTAATTGCATTCCAGA
>CACDQA010000029.1 GCA_902554745.1 uncultured Pelagibacteraceae bacterium | reverse complement strand
CAATATTAATGGGGGCACTCTTCTTTCATCATGTCCATGATAAGCATGCATATCCGAGCCACATATCCCTGAGGCATGTATTTTTAAAATACTTTCTCCTGAAACTTCAATTGGGTTTGGTTCGTCTCTATAAACTAATTCCTGAGTACCTGTATATACTAGAGCTTTCATATTACTTTTTTGCTAATAAGTAATATGTTATCCAAGCAACAAATGCACCTATTATCCAAGCATAAGATTGTAAAAACATTAAATTAGTATTCCAAATTGTTGACGCTGAAAAAATAAATCCTAGTATTAAAGAATAAACACCTTTTATATGCCATCCACCTGAATAATAATAAGCACTCTCTTTGTCTATAGAATATAGATCTTTATTACTTAATTCTTGATTTTTAATTAAATAATAATCAGCTGCCATCACTCCAAATAAAGGACCAAAGAAAGCACCAAAAGTATCAACAAATGATAAAATTCCTATTTGGCTCAATATAGTCAGCCAGAAGATTGCGATCAACAAACCAAAAAAAGCAATTAAATAACTAGCGCTTTTTAAACTCAATACTGAAGGAGCAAAATTTATTAGAGAGTATTGAGATGGGATGAAATTGGCAACTAAATTTGTAGAAGCTGAAGCAATTATAATAAAAAATAGAACGACTATTGTTATTTGTATATTATCAAACTTTCCTACTATATCAGTTGGATTGGTAAAAATTCTGTCTATGTCTGAAAATTTTTGATTAAGAAAAACATCGGACCCTATAACAATAAAAACAGATAAAAATGAAAAAATAATTAAATTCAAAATTAAACTTAAGTTTCCTTTTTTTAATTCTTGCTCATTTTTTACATATCTAGAAAAATCACCAAAACTAATTATTAAAATTGAAAAATAGGCAAATATTGTTCCAGCAACTGTGATCAAAGGAGCTAAATTATTTATATCTAAAAAATTATTAAGATTAAATATATTTAAAAAAGCTTCAGTAGTTATTTTTACATCACTTAATAAAACAACGAAGAAAAAAATAAGCATACCAGAATAGACTGTCATAGCAGAGAAATTAATTATTTTCTTATTGTACTGTATTCCAACAGTAAAAAATGCAGTCTGTAAAATAATTGTGATTATTATTGCAGACCAATCAATAATATTCATACCAAAATAATAAAATATAAATATTTCCTGCTGCAATAAAGAATTGTCTATAGAAAAAATTACTATTCTAATTAAGTAAACTAAAATTTTAGACAAAAAATAAGTTTGAATTCCAAATAAAAATATTCCAACTAAACTTCTGATTAACCCAAAAAATTTAGCACCATTAAATCCAAGTGAGGATCTAAGTAATACCGCAAATGGTAAACCAAATTTTTGGGAAGGTTTTCCAATAATATTTGAAAATAAATAAACAAAAAAAGATCCTAATATGATACCAAAAAAAACTACAAAAATATTTAAACTATACATTAAGTATAAAGAGGATATTAATGAAAAACCAATTACACTCTGTACATTTGCTCCCCAAAAACAAAATAGATCTTTCCAATTCCAAGTTTTATAATTTGGATTAACTGTGACTAAGTCCCAATTAGAAAGAGAGTATTTTACTTTAGGTTGATTCACGAAATTTATTTTAAACTAATAAATTCTACTGTCCATATAAGAGAGTTGGTAACCATAAGGCTATCTTAGGAAATATGATGATTAAAACTAAGCCTATAATTTGTAGAACCATAAACTGCATCATTCCATAATAAATATCTTTTAAATCCCATTCAGGAACTACGCCTTTTAAGAAATAAGCAGACAAAGCTACAGGTGGAGACAGCCAGGCGGTCTGGAGATTGACAGCAACCAATATTGCAAACCAAGTTAAATTAAAGCCCAAAGCTTCAATTAACGGTAAAATAATTGGTACAATAATCATCACAATTGGTACCCATTCCAATGGCCAACCTAATAAAAATATAGCAACCATTACAATTGCTAAAATAAAATATTTGTTCATCTCTAAACCTAACAAAAATTCAGTTAACAATGTTGGTGTGCCAAGTCTTGCAAATACAGCTCCAAAAAAGTTTGATGCAGCAACTAAAACCATTATTAAAGCAGTAATCTCTAAAGTTTTAACTAGTGCTTCTTGGAGTTTAGATAGAGTTAATTTTTTATATGCTAATGAAAGTAACAATGCACCCATTGCACCACAACCAGCGGCCTCTGTTGGTGTTGCAAATCCAAATAAGATACTTCCTAACGCAGCAAAAACAAGCGCTGCAGGAGGAACTAAACCTAAGAAAAATTCAATCCAAACTTCTTTCATACTAGCTGCTCTCATTTCCTCAGGAATTACAGGTCCTAGTTTAGGATTTATCATACATCTTATTGTTGTGTAGCCGGCGTACAAACTTGCAAGAAGAATTCCAGGAATTATAGCTGCAGCAAATAGATCAATTACAGGAATTTCCATAATTGGACCCATCACAACAAGCATAATACTTGGTGGAATTAAAATTCCTAAAGTTCCACCAGCAGTAATTGTGCCAGCTGCAAGTCTTACGTCATAACCAGATCTATTCATTGATTTTGCAGCCATTATTCCAAGAATAGTTACTGAGGCACCAACAATTCCTGTTGCAGCTGCAAAAATAACTGAAACAAACAAAACAGCATAATACAAAGCTCCTCTTACTCTAGCCAACATCATTTGAAATGATGAAAATAATCTTTCCATCAGTCCTGCCTGCTCCATCATTATGCCCATAAAGACAAAGAGCGGGACGGCGGCGAGTGTTTGTTCGGTCATGACCATCGAGAACTGTAGGGTCATTAAATAAAAGACTAATTTTCCAAAACCTAGATAACCAAATACAAAACCTAAGAAAATTAATGTGAATGAAATAGGAAATCCAACAAAGATAGCAAACAACATTACTCCAACTAAAATAAAACCTAAGTATGCTGGATCTATAAATTCAGCTATCATTCATCTTCTCCTGGCCACTTCCCTCTTGTAGCAGCCCAATAACTTTTAAATAATTCTGAAATACCTTGGATTAGTAAAAATATTATACCAATTAGTAGGCAAGTTTTTATTGGCCACATATATGGCATCCAAGTTGTATCCATTCCTCTTTCACCTCTTTGAATAGATTCTCCTACATATCCAATAGTCATATAAAGGAACACGATTAAACCTGGGAAATAAAATAAAATATATAACCAAAAATCAATTGTGCCTTGATTCTTAGTTTTAAAATTTCTGTATAAAAAATCTGCTCTGATATGAACACCTTTAGAAAGTGCATACCCAGCACCTAACATAAACAGTGCACCATATAAAAATCTACTGATGTCATAAGCCCAAATAGTTGGGGCATGAAATAATTTTCTAGCAAGAACTTCATAAGTCATTGCAAGAATTAACGGCATTAATATCCAACAAACAACGTTACCAACCCATTTACTAAATTTATCAATATTTACAATTGAACTTGCCATCCATGGTGGCATATCACTTGGCATTTTTCCTGAACCACCACGCCTTTCGGCAATCATTTCATCTGAAATATCTAATTTACCTGGTTCGTCTGCCATAAAATTTTATATAAAAAATTAGAGCGGACTATTAAGTCCGCTCTAACATAAAGATTATTTAATGATTACTTTAATGTTGCTGCGTGAGCCATTCCTAGCTTCGCATTAGACATTTGAGCACCACTCCAGAAAGGAACTGCAATATCAGCAAATTCTTTCATAGAGTCCCAAACTTCAGCAAAGAATGCATTTTTAGCTGCGTTTGTTTCCAAACTTTTCTTAGCAGCTGCCATGTATTCTGTGAAGTAATCAGAAGGAGTATCTTCTAATTTTACACCATGAACTTCAGTAAGCTCTTTTAAAGCTTTTCCGTTTTCATAGATTCTGTAACTTAGAGACTTCGCTAGAGATGCATTTGCTGCAACTTCTAGAGACTTCTTCTCATGAGCACTCATAGCTTCATATGTTTTTCCAGTAATATAAAAGTCAGCATTTACGACTACTTGGTGTAAACCTTGTAGGTAGTAGTGCTTTAATACTTTTTGGAAACCAAACGTTAAGTCTGGTTTTGGACAACACCATTCAGCAGCATCAATAGTTCCTGCTTCTAAAGCTGGTAGAATGTCTCCACCACCCATTGCAACAGATGCTATACCGATGTCTTTATAAGTTTGTCCTGGAATTCCTGGAGGAGTTCTGAATTTATATTTTCTAAAATCAGCCATATCTTTAATTGGTTTTGGAAACCAACCTAAAGCTTCAGGACCAACTGGTTGAATCATAAATCCTTTAATATCTCTTCCCATTTCTTTCCATAGTCTGTCGTATAGCTCTTTTCCTCCACCATACTGAAACCATGATAAGAATGCGATGTTGTCAATACCAACACCACCACCTGCTACTGGCGAACCAAATAACATAGCGGCAGGGTGATCACCTGACCAATAGTGTGTCCAAGCAAATCCACAGTCGATAAGTCCTTTATCAACAGCATCTAAAGTTTCTTTTACACCAACAACTGCTCCTGCAGGCATAATTTCAAACTTAAGAGATCCACCTGTCAAAGTTGTAACAGTGTCAGTAAAGTCTTTTAACATTTTAACTTCATCAGCCTTAGTGTTAAGAACTGTCTGACATTTTAGTGTTTTCGCAGCATTAGCATTCGAAATAAATCCAAATACCATTGCAACTGCAAATAACATTGAAATGATTTTTTTCATATCGTTTTTTCCCTCTCTTTATTTTTAAAAACGAAAGCTTGTCAAAGAATGAAATCTAAAACAAGTACTAATATTGGATTATTTGGATATTTTTGTGTACAGAAATATAACAAATAAAAAAAATTTAATTTATAAGAGTTCTAATATGGACAATTTTGATTTTATAATTTTAGGTGCTGGATCAGCAGGATGCGTACTTGCTAACAGGTTGTCTGAAAATCCTTCAAATAAAGTATTATTAATTGAAGCTGGAGGCAAAGATAATTACCCATGGATACATATTCCTGTTGGTTATTTCAAAACAATGCACAACCCAAAGACTGATTGGTGCTACAAAACAGAACCAGATGAGAGCATGAACAATATTTCTATTAGGTATCCTAGAGGAAAAACATTAGGAGGCAGTTCTTCTATCAATGGTCTGCTTTATATTAGAGGTCAACACAGAGATTATGATATTTGGAGACAATTAGGTAATACTGGCTGGGGATGGGATGATGTTTTGCCTTATTTTATCAAAGCAGAAAACCAAGAAAGAGGAAAAGATGAGTTCCATGGAGTTGGAGGCCCTTTATCTGTTTCAGATCAAAGAATACATCTGCCTCTTCTAGATGAATTTCAAAATGCTGCAGAGGAATTTGGTATTCCAAAAACAAAAGATTTTAATACTGGTGATAATCATGGCTGTGGTTATTTCCAAGTAACTGAAAAGGATGGCTTTAGATGTAGTACAGCTGTTGGATATTTAAACCCAATCAAGAGCAGGAAAAATTTAAAAATTTTAACTCATTCGCATGTCAAAAAAATAAATTTTGAAAACAAAACTGCTAAAGAAATTGAGTATTGGGAAGGAAATGAATTAAAAAAAGTACAAGCAAATAAAGAAATTATTATTTCATCAGGGGCTATAGGATCTCCTCAAATCTTACAAGTTTCTGGTATAGGAAATCCTGAAAAACTTAAAAATCTCGGAATTGATATGGTGCAAAATTTAAATGGGGTTGGAGAAAATTTACACGATCATTTAATGCTTAGACCAATTTATAAAATTAATGGATTAAAATCCCTAAATAAAAAAATAAACAGTTTATTTGGAAATTTAATGATTGGCTTAGAATATATTTTTAAAAGAAGCGGCCCAATGACTATGGGTGCAAGTCAACTTTGTATGTTTGCTAAAAGTGATCCATCTTTAGAGCTACCAGATTTACAATGGCATGTTCAGCCCATGAGTATGGATACGTTAGGAGCAACAAAAAATCATGATTTCCATGCATTCACGCCTACTGTTTCAAATATCAGACCAACAAGTAGAGGGCATGTTAGCATTGTTGATAAAGACTCTAGAGCTTATGCAAAAATAAAACAAAATTATCTATCAACTGATCACGATAGGATGATTGCAGCTAAAGGACTTAAACTAACCAGAAAAATTATAATGGAATCTGAAACTTTCAAAAAATATACCCCAGAGGAATACAGACCTGGCATTCATTTAAATGACGATGAGGAGTTAGTTAAAGAAGCTTCTAATTATGCACAAACTATTTTTCATCCAGTTGGAACTTGTAAAATGGGTCAAGATGAAATGTCAGTGGTTGATGAAAAGCTCAGAGTAAAGGGTGTTAAAAATTTAAGAGTTATAGACGCATCAATAATGCCAAACATCACTTCAGGAAATACAAATGCACCAACAATAATGATTGCAGAAAAAGGTGCAGACATGATACTACAACAATAATGTTTGCAGAATTTTTTACACCTGAACAAATAGCTATATTAACTCAAATCATTTTTATTGATCTAGTTTTAGCAGGAGATAATGCAATTATAATTGGGATGGTAGCATCAAAATTTCCAGTGGAACAAAGAAAAAAAGTTATCTTCTGGGGAATTGGTGGTGCTGTAATTTTAAGAATAATACTAACTTTACTTACAGCTTATCTGCTACAGATAACTGGTTTAAGATTAATTGGGGGATTGTTATTACTTTATATTGTTTACAAACTTTACGTAGATGTAATCAAAGGTTCAGAAACAGAGGAGAATGTTAAAGTAGACAATTCTAGTTTTTTAAAGGCTATTTGGACAGTTTTACTTGCAGATTTTACAATGAGTTTAGATAATGTTTTAGGTGTTGCTGGTGCAGCAGGCGATCATTATGGACTACTTGTATTTGGATTAGTGTTATCAATAGTTTTAATGGCTACTGCAGCA
This sequence comes from uncultured Pelagibacteraceae bacterium, assembly GCA_902554745.1. Classification (GTDB taxonomy): domain Bacteria; phylum Pseudomonadota; class Alphaproteobacteria; order Pelagibacterales; family Pelagibacteraceae; genus Pelagibacter. The sequence continues at coordinate 2,196 of CACDQA010000029.1, read as the reverse complement.
ACATTAATATCTGGATGGATTAAAAAATATAAATGGATTGCTTGGGTTGGATTATTAGCCATTTTGATTGTAGCAGTAGAGTTGATTTACACAGATATTAAAATAATATTCTTTTAATGTATCTTCAAAAAATAAATCTAAAAAACAAATATGCTTTAGTCACTGGTGCAGGTAAAGGATTGGGAAGAGCTTGTTCCATTGCACTGGCTGAAGCGGGGGCAACAGTTATAGCTTTAAGTAGAACTACTTCAGATTTAAATAAATTAGAAAAGGATATCAAAAAAGTTAAAGGTAAAATTATTAAAGTTTCGTGCGATGTTATGAACTATGAAGATTTAAAACAAAAATTAGATAAAATTAAAATTATTGATGTATTGGTTAATAATGCAGGAACGAACATTCCAGAACCCTTTGAAAAAATTAAACAAAAAAGTATGAATTATCTTGTAGATTTAAATCTAAAAGCAGCATTTAACGTGGCACAACTTGTTGTAAAAAAAATGCTTAAAAATAAAAAAAGACCTGGTTCAATTGTAAATATGTCATCACAGCTCGGTCATGTCGGTATGGGAGGAAGAAATGTATACAACATGACAAAATTTGGTATTGAGGGACTGACTAAAGGAATGGGGGTAGAGTTGGCTAAAAAAAATATCAGAGTTAACACGGTAGCACCTACTTTTGTTGAAACGCCTATGGTTAAAAATTTTTTTAAAAACAAAAAATTTAAAAAATTAGCTCTTGGAAATATTCCTATGGGTAAAGCAGCAACTGAAAGTGATGTTGCCACAACAGTTTGTTTTTTGGCATCATCTGCATCTTCAATGATAACTGGAACATCAATAATTATAGATGGTGGATGGACAGCTCAATAATTTATAGACTTTTTTTTGTTTTTTTAATTTTTATATCACCTGTAAACGCTATTGAATTTCAAGGTAAATTTCTACAAGGTCATTTTATATTAGGTAAAACTGACCCTAATGCTAAAATTTTAGTTGGAAATAAAGAAGTAAAAGTTTCAAAAGATGGTTTTTTTGTATTTGGTATAGATCGAGATCAAAAATATGACCTCACATTTACAAAAATTAGTAATGGAAAAAAATCAATAACCACAAAAAAAGTTTTAAAAAGAAAATACAACATACAAAGAATTGATGGTTTGGCTGAAAATAAAGTTACCCCGCCTGAGTCTGTATATAAAAGAATTAAAAAAGAAAATAATGCAATTGGAGAAGCAAGAGCAATAAATTCTGATCTACAATTTTTTAAAGAAAAATTTATCATGCCAGTCAAAGGTATAATCAGTGGTGTTTATGGTAGTCAAAGAATTTTGAATGGTAAACCAAGATGGCCCCACTATGGAATAGACATTGCAGCTAAACAAGGAACGATGATTAAATCCTCTGGTTCGGGTATTGTTACCATGGCCGAAGATGATTTATATTATACCGGAGGTACAGTTATAATGGACCATGGTCACGGGATATCAACAATATATTCTCATTTAGAAAATGTATTAGTCACAGTTGGTGATAAAATTAATCAAGGAGATATAATAGGAACTGTAGGATCTACAGGAAGATCAACTGGACCACACTTAGATTTTAGAATTAATTGGTTTCAAACACGACTTGACCCTATGTCTGTGTTAAAATAAATGTCAAAAAATAAACAAGCAATTTTATTGATAGTTATATCTGTTTTTTTTGGAACACTGATGCTAACATTTTTAAAATTAGCTCAAAAAGATGTGAATGTTTATGTTGCTGGTTTTTTTAGATTTTTATTTGGTTTATTAATCATTCTTCCATATATTATAAATTCTAAATTAACCGTATTTAAAACAAGTCATCTTAAAAAACACTTCTTGAGAGCTGTTTTAAATTTACCCTCAATGCTTTTATACTTTTCAGCTTTAGTAATGCTACCAATTGAAAAAGTTACAGCAATATCTTTTGTTGTTCCTTTCTTTGTAACAATATTAGCTGTTTTATTTCTTGGAGAAAAAATTTTTATATACAGAACTTTGGCTTTAATTTTAGGTTTTGTGGGAATGATAATAATTTTAAGACCTGGAATTATTAATATTACTATTGGAGTTTATATGGCTTTAGCTTCATCTTTAATGTGGTCAGTTGTAATTATAATTACCAAAAGTATAGCAAAGGATGATAGTTCAATCACAATTTTATC
>CACDQA010000028.1 GCA_902554745.1 uncultured Pelagibacteraceae bacterium | reverse complement strand
GTTAAAAGTAATAAAAGTTCCAACTAAAATCACTCCCCAGTAAGCCGTTAAGCTTGCTATAATTCCTGCTTTAATAAATATAGTTTTAAAATTTGAGAGTCTGTTTATAATTTTTACGTTGGAAAGTAACATTAAATTCGTCAATACACCCACAACGAAATTTGTCAAACAATTATTTATTATTAAGCAATTATTTTTGCTTAGTAGATTGTAGCCCCAAAAACTTTGACTATATCGTCCTCAACTCCTAAAACCAATCTTCCAAGGAACTCTCCTGGGAGCTCTTTATTTGTCTGTTTAATTAGTACAGTTATATGATCTCCTCTTCTAAGGCATCCAAACGGTTCAAAAGTTTCTTTAAGATTGGTAATTAGCTTATTATTAGCCCACTGCTTACCAAGCTCTACTTCGTTAGCACCAAAAAGCATTTGAGTAGAGAAATCTCTAGTAAACCCCCCATAATCTTTGAGATTAGATGATTTAACTAAATTATCCCAAATAGGTTTGGCTAATTCATATATTTCATCATCTGATTTAGATAAAATATCCATTTGATTTAATTAAATTATTTACTAAGAAGCTTTTTTCTTCTCGTTCTCATCCACTATATGGTAGACAGGAACTTTCTCCATACTAAACTTACCAGTTTTAGGGTCACGTCTAGAAACTGTTAAACAATGCCAATTTTCATCATCAAGTTTCATATGATCACCTCTATAATAGTATCCTGGCCATCTAGTTTCTTCTCTAAATAAAGTATGTTCTGTTACACATTGAGAAGTCAAAGCTCTATGTTTTAACTCCCAAGCTCTCATAAGCTGGTGATAATCTTCAGCGCCAACATGCTCCAAGTCCTCTTGTAGCCAATCTAGCAACTCAAGTCCTCTCTTAAGCATATTACCATTAGTCATGTAATTTGAGGTAATTCCACCCACATATTCATCCATGATTTTCTGCAACCTTTGAAGACCTTGGATTGGAGATATATAGCTAGGAGAAACTGTTCCACCAGTAATCTCATTTCTAGCAACTGTGTAGTTTTCTAGTGGTTTATAAACTGCAGTTTTAAAGTCTTCACACTGTTTATCTGAAACTTTAACACCTTCTGCTTTTTTGTCTTCAATGTATTTAACAGCAGCTTTTGCAGCTAATCTACCTTCTGTAAAAGATCCAGATGAAAACTTATGTGCACTTCCACCTACTGTATCTCCTGCACCAAATAAACCATCAATAGTTAGCATTCTATTATAACCCCAGAAATATTCTGGTGGTGATAAATCTTCCGGGCCGCTCACCCATGCGCCGGAACAAGTAGCATGTGAACCCATTACATAAGGTTCAGATGTAGTTAATTCTGGATTTGTGTATTTTGGATCAATATTTTGAGATGCCCAAACAACAGCTTGTCCAACAGTCATTCCTAAGAAATTTTCCCAGCCTACTGTTTCTAAATGTGGATCTTGGAAAGCCTCAGTAGTTACCATATGGATTGGTCCACCGCCTGCGGCTACTTCTTGAATAAACGCATGGTTTCTCAAACAAGTTGGTGTTGGATGATGATCAATGTATTCTCCAACTAATTCTTTAGTTTGGTCATACCATTTTTTCTCATAGTTTTCGCCATTTGCATTTTGTGTGTATGTTTTTAAATGAAGGAAATATGCTCCAACTGGTCCATATCCATCTTTAAATCTACATAATACAATTCTGTTTTCCATTTGAGTCATCTTCGCGCCTGCTGCAATAGGTAATGCATATGCAGATCCGTTACTCCATGGAGCATACCAAGTTCTACCCATTCCTTCTCCAACTGCTCTTGGTTTAAAGATATGTGAAGCTCCTCCAGCAGCAACAATTACTGCTTTTGCTCTAAAAACATGGAAATCACCAGTTCTCATATTAAAGCCAACTGCTCCACCAATTCTGTTATCTTGAGACTCATCCATTAAAAGATGAGTAATCATTATTCTGTTATAAATTTTATCTGCAGATTTTTTTGCTGCTTCAGCAACAATCGGTTTATAACTTTCACCATGGATCATAATCTGCCATTTACCTTCTCTTAAGTATCTTCCAGTTTCTTCATTCTTCATCATAGGCAGACCCCATTCATCAAACATGTGAACTGTAGAGTCTACATGACGAGCCATGTCATAACCTAAATCCTCTCTTACCATTCCCATTAAATCATTTCTTGCATATCTAACGTGATCTTCTGGCTGGTTTTCACCCCATTGCATTCCCATGTAGCAGTTAATTGCATAAAGTCCTTGAGCAACAGCTCCACTTCTATCAATGTTAGCTTTTTCAACACAAACAATTTTCATGTCTCTACCCCAGTGTCTTGCTTCAAAGGTAGCACCAGTTCCAGCCATACCTCCGCCTACAACTAATATATCGCAATCTTCGTAATGTGTTTTATGACTAGCCATTAATAGTAAACTCCTTTTTTGAACGACTCCTTAGGTACAGTTGGAAGCTCTCCATCTATATTTAACCCTTCTGGTTCAGTGTATAATCTTTGTGAATTTATCTCACCTTGATTAGGTTTGTCCCCATCAGCTAATTTAGGAATAAATTTTCCCCAAGGCTTAGTTGTGATTGGAGATACAAAGTTTTTTTCAGTTCCATTTCTAAATTTAATTTTCCAAGAGATTGTTCCTTTTTCTTCTTCCCTTCTTACTCTAACGCTATGTCCCATTGGAGCAAAATCTGCATATCCTCTAACATCAATAGCGTGGTTAGGACAAGCTTTGACACAAGAATAACATTCCCAACAAAAATTAGGTTCAATATTTTTTGCACGTCTTATGTTTTCATCAATGTGCATTATATCTGATGGGCAAATATCTACGCAATGACCACAGCCATCACATCTTGTCATATAAACAAATGTTGACATATTATTCTCTCTCCTTTTTTAATTTTATCATAATTAATAATGTTTAGGTTGTTCCCTTTTAATACCCAAACCAAATTGTTCAGGTGCATCTGCAGGTGGTGGTAAATTATCTCTAGATCCATCTGCTTCAGCTAAATTCTTTTGTATTGCTGCACCGGGTTTATAAAACATATGTGCAAACTTAGACCAATAAACTCCTCCAAATAAAACTAGGTTTGAAACTATGAATAATACTAAAAATAAATTTGCATCCCATCTTCCTTCTAAATTTAAACCTTGAATATATGACCAAATAAATCCAGTTAAGGAAGTTGCAATCAGAGCTAATACAAATAAATCAGCTTTAATAATTCTGTACCAAGGTTGCGCCTCAGAATAAACATCGACTCTTAAGAAAAACCAAAACCACGATCCACCCAAGATGGTCATCAAAGCACCTACATGCCAGATCATTGGCCAAATAGCAGGTGTTTCCGCATTTGCTGATGAATAACAAAATATCATCACCACAGAGCCAATCCAAAACAATATAGTTCCATACATACCAAGAACGTGTGCTACTCTTCTTTTACCCGCCCCTAGTTCTGATGTAGTACCTATATCGTATGCAATTGTTTTTGAGACAACTGCTATTCTTTCTCCAGTTGATAATTCTTTAGTTGCATTTTTTTTTGCTTTTTTGGCGTTTTCAAAAAAATATTTCACATTCTTCTTATGAATTATGTCTAAAAGAGTACCGCCAACAATTAATAAAACCATTAACACCACAAAACCTTGCATTACTATAGATGGAACTGTTTCGGCTAGAATTGAAAAAGGATTTGTTGCAAACATTTTTAATACCCTTGTAAAATAAAATTGAATTAATTTAAGGTTTTCTATTCTAGAAATTTATATAGTTCAACCAAAAGTATTGGTCAATTTGTCTTTAATAACAACTCAGAGTTTACGTTTGTAGTGTTGTTTATTGGGAATCACTGACCTAACACCGCCTTGAGGATTCTCGACATCCCCTTCTCTTCTTGGAATTAAATGAATGTGGCAATGCATAATTGATTGGCCTGCAGATTTTCCTGCATTTGTGCCTATATTAAAACCTTTAACACTACAATCTTGTTTTAAAATTTTTTCTTTAGTTTTTAAAATTAACTCGTTACATGCCTGAATTTCTTCTTTAGTAAGCTCAAAGTATGTCTCCACATGTCTTTTAGGAACGATAAGACTATGAAATTCTGAGACTGGATAGCTATCTATGGATGAGTAAGCCAATTGATTTTCAAACTGCAGCTCTTCTTTTCTAATTTTGCAAAATATACAAGGGTTGTTTGGATCTTTCATGTTTAAACAAGAGAATTATATATTTTATTTAACTTAGTGTAGCAACCAGTCTTTCTTCTCTTCCATTTAAGATCATTTATTTTTGTAACTGATGTTACTCCTTTACCAGATCCAATAAGAATTATTTCATCATAATCATCGATAGATTTAATAGAAATATCTTTAAAATTAATTTTAATTTTCTTGCTTATAAATTTAAGTGTGTTCCCAAAATAACAATTTTTTTTAGGTGAAAAAATTCTTCCCTTTTTCACAAAAACTAAATTTGAAGTACCAGTTTCTAAAATTTTATCATTAGCGACTAGAGCAATATCAAATTTAGTTGAGTCAACTTTACTTAATTTTGCTAATATTTTTTTATAATAGAGATTTTTATAATTTGGTTCTACTCTTTTATATTTAAACAATAACAGATTAAAATTACTCTTTGGTTTTGGTCTTTTTCTAATTGAGACTGATATTAGTTTTTTATTTAAAGCTATACGAAATAAATTATCAGGACCTTTGTATAGAGTGTTTTTGCCAATTAAATCTTTAATAATGCTTTTTAAATTTTTTTTTCTTATTCCATATTTTTTTGTAGATTTTATTAAGTTCTCTAAATGCGGTTTTAAAAGTATTAACTTAGGAGGTTTTCCAACCATTCGCATTGTAGTGAATACACCTCTAGATCCCCAAAGATCATTAAAATTAACTTCTTTAAGATTACTAAGCTGATAAGATTTTTTTAATAATAGTGTTGCCATTTTCTGTTAAAAAAGATTCAGGATGAAATTGAAATCCATATATTTTGTTTTGATTATCCTCAAGGCCCATAGGTATTTTTGTTTTACTACATCTCATAGTTATTTTAATTGAAGTCGATTTGAATGGCTCCATTAATTTTAATGAATGATATCTACCAACTTTAAATTGTTGATTGTTTTTAAAGATTTTACTTTGATTATTTATTTTTATTTTGGATTGAAATCCATGATAGATTCTTTTTTGCTGTATGATTTTACCTCCTTCATTATACAAAATCATTTGATAACCAAGACAAATACCAATAATTTTTTTCTTTCCTTTATATTTTTTATAAATTTTTGATGTTATTGGATAATCTTTTGGTGATCCAGGTCCTGGTGATAAAACGATCGTATCACTTTTATCAAGCGATTTATCATTTACTTCATAATAATTTGTACAAATTACTTTATCAAATTTTGAAAATTGATGAACCACATTCCAGGTAAAAGAGTCTTGATGATCAATTATGTAAATCATTTAAATAATTCCAGTAAAGATTTTGCTTTAATATAATTTTCATTGAACTCTTTCTTTGGTGAGCTATCCAATACTACTCCAGATGCAGCAGATATCTCTGATTGATTTTTATAATTTAATATAGATCTAATAATAATATTAAACTTCATATCTTGATTAAATTTAATAAATCCAAAACTACCTGTAAAAATATTTCTACTTTCTTTTTCTTGATTATTTAAAAGTTCTAATGTTCTTATCTTAGGACAGCCAATTACAGATCCTCCCGGCATCATTGCCTTAATGATATCAATCAATTTTGTATTTTTGTTTAATATTCCACCAATTGAAGTCACATAATGAAAAAGGTGCTTGTATTCCTCGACATATTTTTTTTTGAGTATTTTGACACTTCCTGGTTTACAAATTTTGGATAAATCGCTTCTTTCCATATCAACTATCATGTTGTGTTCTTTAGTTTCCTTCTCGTTATTTTTAAAATATTTTAGAGCTATATTTTTATTGGATAGTAATTTTTTCTTAAATGTGCCCGCTATTGGTTTTGTTATAATTTTATTTTTTTTCTTATCAATTAATGTTTCAGGAGAACAACTTACTATAGAATAATCCTTATCTTTTATCATAAATGACTCGGGAGATGAGTTAACACGCATTAATTTCCAAAAAAAATTAATAGGATTTATTAATGATTTATTCTTATATTTTGTACAAATTTTAATTTGATAAGTCTCACCCTCCCTTATTTTTTTTGAAAATAATTCAAATATTTTTTTATATTTTGCATAAGAAATATTTATCTTAAAAGGACTTAGTATTTGAGTTTTGTTGAATTGATAATTGAATGTATGTTTTTTTATATTAGATATAACTTTAATATCTTTTCTAATTTTAATTATAGTCTCAGGTTTATAAAAAATTCCTTTATAAAAGTTTATCCTTTTTTTATTTTTTAAATTAATACCAATCAAATTACATAAAATTTCATAACCAAAAAATCCAAGATATAAATCTGTTTCTTTTTTATATTTTTTTTTCTCTAACGAATTAAGAAATTTATGTATATTTTTTTTTGTTAAAACGATCTTTTTTGAAAAATCTGTATAAATATTATACCCATCATCTACTTTGTAAATTATTAAAGGCTTATCTGATTGATACAGATCCTCTAAATATGGGTTAAATTTAAATTTATGCTGGTTGAGTTCTTTCAATTGCTTTCTCTACTATAGGTAAATGTATCAGGCCTGCAAAGATTGATAATGCGATAGATCCGTACCATGCATAATCAAAATTTCCATTTAACTCATAAAATACACCACCTAGATATGCTCCTAGGAAAGAACCAATTTGATGGCTTACAAAAACTATTCCATATAACAGTCCAACATATTTTGTACCAAATATATGTGCAACAATTCCATTTGTTGGAGGAACTGTGGATAACCATAAAAAACCAAAAGTAACTCCAAAAACTACCGAGTTAAATATACTTGGTGGTAAGAAAATAAAATAAATTATAGAAACTCCTCTTAATAGATAAATGGCACTTAAAATTTTTTTCTTACTATACCTTGTTGCTAAATAACCGCTGGTAATCGTACCAGCCATATTAAATACACCAATCAAAGCTAAAACCATTGCAGGCGTCCACTCAGGCAAACCTTTGTCTGCCATATAAGTAGGAATGTGTGTTGCTACTAAAGCAATATGCCAACCACAAACAAAAAAACCTAAAGTTAGATAAATAAAACTTTTGTTTGCAAATGCCTCTTTTAGAGCCTCTCTTGCTGTTTGATTATTGTCTTGATTAACTCCAACAGGTATTTTTGGAGTACTAACAAACAAAGCTACCACTAATCCTAATCCTAAAAGAAGAGAAAAATATAAAAGAGTATTTTCCCAGCCTGTTTCAACTAAGGAATATCTTACAAGTAAAGGTGATACAAAATATCCAAAAGAACCTGCACATGTAACAATTCCTGTTGCAATAGTTCTATTAGATGCTGGAAAATGTTTAGCTACTACTGATACCGGGATACCTATTGCAGTGGAGCCTAAGCCTATTCCAATCATCACTCCTATAGTTAAAGTAAAATAACCTCCAGTATTATAGCCAGAATAAAACAGCAAAACCCCAACTAAATAAAAAACAAAACCAATAAATATTGCAACCGCTCCTCCATACTTATCAGTAATTACACCAAACAACGGACTGAATACTCCCCAAAGCAATAACTGCAATCCCATAACAAAACCAAAATGAGAAATGGAAATATCTAAGTCAGTATTAAAATCAAAATAAAACAACCCAAAGGTCTGTCTTATTCCTAAAGAAATAATTACAACTATAGAAGCGGCAATTAAAGTGATTAGTGCTTTTTTGCTAATAGTAAAACTTTCTGAACTCATTTAATAAATTTTAATGCTTGTTTTATATCATCTATAATATCTTTAGGATCTTCAAGTCCAATATGCATCCTTATTATATGTTCATCTTTATTTATATGTGTAAATTGTCTCTTACCTAGTGCTTGGTGTGTTTGATAAAGTGCTAAGCTTTCGAAACCTCCCCAACTAAATCCATACCCAAAAAGTTTTAAAGAATTAACAAACTTTAAAACTGAGTTTTTATTTTTTGATTTTATTTTAAATCCTAATAAACCTGATGCTCCAGAATAATATTTTTTCCATAATTTATAATTTTGACTACCTTTTTTATATGGATAAAAAACTTTAATTATTTTTTTCTGTTTTGATAAAAACTTGGAAACTTTAAGTGCATTTTCCTGATGTTTTTCCAATCTTACATCTAAAGTTCGAATACCTCTTAGAATTAAATACGCATCATCAGGACCTAATCTTAATCCTGAAACTTTATTTGTTGCCTCTACTAATTTAAAAACTCTTTTACTTATAGCTAAACTGCCACCCATTACATCTGAGTGACCAGAATAATATTTTGTTGCAGAAACAATCGACATATCAAAACCTAGCTTTATTGGTTTAAGAAAATAAGGTGTTCCCCAAGTGTTATCTATGGCTGTATAAATTTTATTTTTTTTTGCCAATGCAACTATTTTAGATAAATCTTGAAATTCAAAAGTGTTGCTTCCAGGATTTTCAACAAAAATAAGCTTTGTTTTTTTTGTAATTTTACTTTTTAGATCATTAAAGTCATTTGGATTGTAGAATATTGCTCTGATATTAAATTTTTTAAGGTATGTTTCTGTTAAAAGTCTTGATGGCGAGTAAACTGAGTCTGTAACAAGTATTTCATCATCTGGTTTCACAACGCTTAACACACCAAGAAATATTGCACCAAAACCAGTAGGGGTTAAATAAACCTTATAACATTCTTCAATTTTTCTTAAAATTTGTTGTAAAGCATATGTTGTGGATGTTCCCTGTCGACCATAATCAAAATTTCCACTTACTGGATCTTTCAAATATTTATTCTGAGTTTTTTTAATATCCTGCATAGATTTAAAAATAATAGTAGAAGCTCTAACCACAGGGGGATTTACTGACTGATTATGAAAATCTTTAGCTGTATGTTTCAGGAAAGTCTTGAAGGAGTTACCCATAATAAATTTGATATGTTATTAAGACAATGCTATATCCCATGAAAAACGTCAATAAAATTAAAATAGGACTAAATGAGTTACCCAAAGAAACATAGAGGCCGAAGAAAACAAGGGTCTAAAAAAAGAAGAGCTAAAAGAAAAAATAAGAAGAAATAATTCTTCTGCTATTCTTTAATCCAACCACCGCCAAGCACTTTGTGGCCAAACTGGTCTTTACGATAAAAAACACATGCCTGACCAGGAGAAATGCCATCTTCAGGAATTGCTAAATTAACTTTAGCATTATTGTTATCTATAAGATCAACTTTTGCTTCTAGAAGA
>CACDQA010000027.1 GCA_902554745.1 uncultured Pelagibacteraceae bacterium | reverse complement strand
TTTTTTGTCTAAATAGTGGGATTGCACCAGTTTCTTTGAAATTAATTTTACAGTTTCTGATATTTAGGTGCTTGCTCAAATAATTATCAATTTGTTCATCATAATCTTTAAGTTTTTCGTCATTTAGTTCAGATATCCATGTAGTTTCAACTAATGCATTTCTTTTAGTAAATGGTAGAGTATAAAAAAAATGAAAATTAAAAGAAAAAATTCAATGGCAATTAAAAATTTGAAGCCTTTACTAGAAAGTATTAAATTTAAATCAGAAAAATTTTCACATCTAAAAATATTCTTAAATAATAATTTTAAAGATATAAATAAAAGTTGGCCTAGAAAATTACCCAAAGGCATTATTCATGGAGACTTATTTATAGATAATATTTTCTTCAAAAAAAAGAAAGTTTCAGGAATTATTGATTTCTACTTTGCTGCAAATGATTATTTTATGTATGAAATTGCTATATGCATCAATGCTCTTTGTTTTGATCATAAAAAGAGAAAATTCCATTTAAATAACAAAAAAATTAAAAATTTAATCAAAGGGTATGAAAGCGTTAAAAAAATTTCAATGAAAGAAAAAAAATCTATAAATATTTTGTGTAGAGGTGCAGCATTAAGATATTTATTAACAAGATTGTATGACTACTCAAATACACCTAAATCAGCATTGATTAAAATTAAAGATCCTAATGAATATTATCAAAAATTACTTTCTCACAATAATTTAAGTTCATTTAAAGATTATTTAAATTAATGATTACAATTTATACTGACGGTTCTTGTTTAACAAATCCAGGTAATGGTGGATGGGCTGCAATTATAAATGATGGAAAAGAAATAAAAAAAATTAGTGGTAACGAAAAAAATACAACAAATAATAGAATGGAGTTGTTGGCCACAATTAATGCATTGAAAGATATGGAGCCTGGTGTTGAAATAAAAATATATACTGACTCTCAATATGTAAAAAATGGAATAACTGAATGGATTAATACTTGGTTAGCTAATAATTGGAAAACCTCAAAAAAAGAAGATGTTAAAAATAAAGATTTATGGATTGATCTATATAATTTAAGTAAATCGCTTAATATTCAATGGAATTGGGTTAAAGCTCATCATGGAAACCCTTTAAATGAAGAGGTGGACTTACTAGCAAAAAAAGCAGCAAATTTAGATTAATTTTAAAAAATTTTGAGCTGCTGAAATTTCACAAGTGGCAGTATCTTCTTCTGCTTGTATTTTTTTTACAACATTGTCGTCAATTAACATAGTGTATCTTGCTGATCTCATTCCCTGACCCCGATCGTGTCTATCTATTTCTGCTCCAATTGATTTAGTAAATTCACAATATGGGTCTGCAGCCATAAATATTTTATCTTCAACTTTTTGACTATCACCCCATGCTTTCATCACATTTGGATCATTAACTGAAACACAAATAATTTTTGTAACACCTTTATTCTTTGCTTCCTCGTAATTATTAACATACCCTGGAAGATGTTTTGCGGAACAAACTTTTGTAAATGCTCCAGGTACACCAATCACAATTGTTTTATGATTTTTAAAAACTTCTGCTGTAGTTATTTTTTTTGCTACTCCACTTGAATCTAAATAATAAAATTCTGAATTTGGAAGTTGTTCCCCTTCTTTAATCTTCATTTTGTTTTACCTATAATATAATTTTTAATTTTTTCTAAATTATTTTCTATTATATCATAATCTTCTTTTTCATTCAAAATAAACTCGAGTTCTTTTGGTAAATCAGATTTTAAATTAATAGCTTTGGAAACAGCATCAGGAAATTTACATGGATGAGCAGTTGCTAGCACAATATTATTTCCTCTTAGATTATGTTTGTCGAAAGCCCCATATCCAATTGCTGTGTGTGGATCTAAAACTACAGAAAATTTTTCATACACCTTTTTAATAACCTGCAATGTCTCATTCTCGCTCAGACTAGCTGATAAAAAATTTTCTCTAATTTTATTTAATTTATCATCACCAATTAAATATTTTCCATTCTCTTTAATATTTTTCATATCTAATAAGGTCTGTTTATCATCCTCATTATTAAGATCGAATATAAGTCTCTCGAAATTACTAGCTATTTGAATATCCATACTAGGAGAAATAGTTTCTGAAACCTTTTCTGCTTCATAACTACCTTTTGATATTGCTCTATGTAAAATGTCGTTTTGATTAGTTGCAACAATTAATTTATTTATAGGCAATCCCATTTTTTTGGCTAAATATCCAGCATAAACATCTCCAAAATTTCCTGTTGGTACTGAAAAATTTGTTGGTTCATCTGTATTTTCAACCAATGAATAACTATAAAAATAATAAACACTTTGAGCAATAATCCTCGCCCAATTAATAGAGTTTACCCCAGACATTTTGATATCATTTGAAAACTGCTTATCTGCAAACATAGATTTAACCAGGTTTTGGCAATCATCAAAATTTCCCTTTATAGCTATATTAAATACATTTTCATATTTACCTGTTGTCATTAATTTTCTTTGAACTGGTGAAATACGATTGTCTGGATGAAGCACAAAAATATTAACATTTTTTTTACCTTTAATTGCATCAATAGCTGCAGCACCAGTGTCTCCAGATGTGGCAACAACAATATTAATTTTTTGATTTTCATTGTTTAGATAATATTCGTACAAGTTACCTAGAAGCTGCATGGCAACATCTTTAAAAGCTAGAGTAGGACCATGAAATAATTCTAATATTGTTTTGTCTCCAATCTTTATGAAATCTACAACGTTATCTTTTCTAAATGTGGAGTAAGATTTATCAATAATTTTACTAATTTCAGATTCAGACATAAAATTACCAACAAATGGATATATAATTTTTTTTGCTAACTCTGAATAATTAAGTTTTTTTAAATCTCTAATTTCATTTTCCCCATATTTCACTAATGTTTCTGGAATAAATAAACCTCCATCATCGGCAAGACCTTTAATGAAAACGTCTTTAAATTCAAAGGTTTTTGATGTGTCTCTTGTACTTACGTATCTCATTTAATAATTTTTTTTCCTAAAATATAAATATATTAAAAGAATTGAAATCGCCATAGAAAACCAAGTAATTGCATACTTCTTATGATTATTTGAAATTTTAGCAGTAATCACTCTTGGTTTTGGTATTTTATAATCACCGTTTAAATAAATGACATACTCTGAAAAATTTCTACCAGTAAATTTTAAAATATCTTCTCTATCCAAAGTAAACCAATAATTTTTTTCAATATCATTTTCAGGCTTGAATGTGCTTGGTTTAGTTTGCAGCATAAGAGTGCCGACTATTTGATTTTGATCAACTAAATTTATTTCAGGTAGGTCTTTTTTTTCAAAAGGTATCCATCCCCTATTCACTAAATAATTTTCATCACCAATTTTTATTGGATTAATTACCTCAAATCCAGGTTTCCCAGCATCATTTAAATTGTACAAGTAAATTTGTTTGTCAAAATCAATATCTCCACTTGTCTTTATTCTAAGATAGTTTATTTTTTTAATGTTGGATAATTCCACTGGATCGTTTTTTAAAGAATTTTCTATTTGCTCAATTATTTCTAATTTCCAATTTAATCTATAAATTTGCCAAAACCCTAGGGAGAGAAGAGTTAAAATAATAAAATAAACAAATACTGAAAATAGAAATTTATTCTTCAAGGATAAATATTAACTTCCCCAAATATATATTGCAGCAAATAAGAAGAGCCACACTACGTCAACAAAATGCCAGTACCAAGCAGCTGCTTCAAATCCAAAATGATGATCTTTTGTGAAATGACCAAGCCTTCCTCTCCACAAACATACCGCCAAAAAAATTGTTCCAATAATCACGTGAAAACCGTGAAAACCTGTCGCCATATAAAATACTGCTCCATAAATATGACCCGAGTAGGTAAAAGTAGCATGATGGTATTCATATGCTTGTAATAATGTAAAAAAGAAACCAAGAATAACAGTTAGTGTTAAACCTTGTATAAATCCTTTTCTATCATCTTCTAATAAAGCGTGATGAGCCCAAGTAACAGTTGTTCCTGATAATAATAAAACTAAAGTATTTATTAAAGGAATGTCCCAAGGATCAAATGTTTCAATATCTTTTGGCGGCCATACATTTCCAACAAATTCATTTGGAAACAAACTTATATCAAAGTAAGCCCAGAACCATGCAACAAAGAACATTACCTCTGAAGCAATAAATAAAGTCATTCCATATCTATGATGAATTTGAACAACAGGAGTGTGATGACCTTGATGTTCAGCTTCAATTACTACATCTCTAAACCACATATATGCACCGTAAATTAATAAAGCTAAACCAAGATACATTCCCCATGAAATACCGTTATGCATATAAAAAATTGCACCTATTGCTAACACTAAGCACGCAAAGGATGTATAGATTGGCCAAGGGCTTGGATCAACTAAGTGGTAATCGTGTTTTTTTTCTGCTGACATTTTTCGTGATTATGATTGTTTATAGTAATCTGTCGAGAAAAAAGTGTACGACATGGTTACATCTTTTAGATTTTTTGTAGTTGGATCATTTACAAGTTCGGGGTCTAAATAAAAAGTCATGACATAAGTAGCCTTCTCACCAGCCTTCAACTCTTGTTTTTCAAAGCAAAAACATCCTAATTTACTGTAATACTTGCCAAAACTAGCAGGTGAAACATTGAAGCTCGCTACTCCAAAAGTTGTATCATCTCCATAGTTTTCTACCTCAAACTCTATTCTATTAACCTGGCCAACCTTAACATCAATTACATTCGATTTTGCTTTAAAGTCCCATTCTAGATTGTTTACATTTGTATCAAATCTAACACTTACTACTTTATCCAATACTATATCTGGAGCTTCTTTTGAAACCTGTGTTGTTCCCCCAAATCCAGTTACCCTACAAAATAAATCGTACAAAGGTACTGCAGCAAATGACAAACCTAGCATAAGAACAAAAATTCCTGCTAACAATATTGGGGTTAATGTTTTGCCTTTCATCATATCTGCCTATCAAATACTCCGACGTTATAAAGTGTAAAAACAAATAAAAAAACCATAAAAGCTAAAATTGCTATCGCAGTTATTATATTTTTTTTCTTTGTCTTTTTATCAGGTGTTATCATAAAATTTTATCTATTAAGAACAGAACAAATATTAAGAATAAATATAAAATTGAATACCCAAATATTGTTTTTGCTTTTTTTGCATCGAATTTATTTTTCTTAAAATTATAAAGTTCGAAACATAAATAATTATAGTAAATTGTCAAAATTAAAGATGGTATTAAAAACGCTAAACCTACGAACCCAATAGCATATGGTAAAATTACGACTGGTAGCATTGTAAGCGAATAAACAAATATATTTAATTTTGTACTCTCCACACCGTTAGTAAGTGGAAGCATTGGTATTTTTGCTCTCTTATAATCATCAGATTTGTACAAGCTTAAAGCCCAGAAATGAGAAGGTGTCCAAAAAAATATAATTAAAAAGAAAGTAAGCGGCTCTAATGAAAGAGAGTTAGTAGCTATGGTCCAGCCAATAACAGGTGGTAATGCTCCTGCGGCACCGCCAATAACAATGTTTTGAGGAGTCTTTCTCTTTAGCCAAATTGTATAAATAAATACATAAAACAAAATAGTAAACAGTAACAAGACGGCTGATATTCTATTTGAGTAAAAATCGAGTGCAATTACAGAAAATATTGAAAGGGAAATTCCAAAAACTAGAGCTTGATTTTTGTTTACCTTTCCCGTGGGTATTGGTCTAAGGCAAGTTCTTGTCATTAATGCATCAAGATCAGACTCATACCACATGTTTAAAGCTCCAGCAGCACCTGCTCCAATTGAAACTAAAATAATTCCAATTATTGCATCCTTTGTTGGGATAATATTTGGGGCCATTAACAAACCAACTGCACATGTAAAGATAACCAAAGACATTACTCTTGGCTTCATTAATTTAAATAATTCAGATAAATTAAAGGCGTCTTCTTGAGATAAGTTTCTATTTTTTAATTTAGACTTAATCATTAATTTAAAGTTAAAAAATCTTGTTCGCTATATTCAGCTAGTAGATTTTTCAACACCCTCTTCATCTTCAAACTTTGGTAATTCTTCAAAAGTATGAAAATTAGGTGGAGATGGTACAGTCCATTCTAAAGTTGTAGCACCTTCTCCCCATGGGTTTTGTGCTGCAGCCTTTTTCTTATAAAACGCATAAGCAAGATTTATAAAAAATACTACCAATCCAATTACAGAAATATAAGAACCAATTGAAGAAATGTAATTCCATCCTGCAAAAGCATCTGGATAGTCAGCATATCTTCTTGGCATTCCCGCAAGGCCTAAAAAGTGTTGTGGGAAGAAAACCAAGTTTACTCCAATAAACGTTAACCAGAAGTGTAACTGACCCATCCACTCTGAGTACTCATAACCAGTCATTTTTCCAAACCAGTAATAAAAACCAGCGAAGATGGCAAATACAGCTCCTAAAGATAACACATAATGAAAGTGAGCAACAACGTAGTAAGTATCATGCATTGCAGTATCAACTCCAGCATTCGCAAGTACTACACCGGTAACTCCGCCAACAGTAAATAAAAATATAAATCCTAAAGCCCAAACCATTGGCGTTTTAAATGAAATCGAACCACCCCACATAGTTGCAATCCATGAAAATATTTTTATACCAGTAGGAACCGCAATGATCATCGTTGCAGCTAAAAAGTATGCTTTAGTATCTGTACTTAAACCTACTGTGTACATGTGGTGAGCCCAAACAACAAAACCAACTATTCCAATTGCAACCATTGCATAAGCCATTCCTAAATATCCAAAAACTGGTTTTCTAGAAAATGTTGAAACAATATGACTGATCATTCCAAAACCTGGTAAGATTAAAATATAAACTTCTGGGTGACCAAAAAACCAAAATAAATGTTGAAATAGAACTGGGTCTCCACCAGTTTGTGCATCAAAAAAAGCTGTTCCAAAATTTCTATCTGTTAGAAGCATAGTGATTGCTCCTGCTAAAACTGGTAATGATAATAACAACAAGAAAGCTGTTACCAGTATTGACCAAGCAAATAATGGCATTTTATGAAGTGTCATGCCAGGTGTTCTCATGTTTAAAATTGTAGTAATAAAGTTTACTGCACCTAAAATTGAAGAGGCTCCAGCTAGGTGTAAACTTAAAATTGCAAAATCCATTGCTGGACCTGGTTGACCTGCTGTAGATGATAAAGGAGGATAAATAGTCCATCCACCACCAACACCTGTTTGACCTGGAGGGCCATCCATAAAAATCGACATTATTAATAAAATGAATGATGTGGGTAATAACCAGAATGAAATATTGTTCATTCTAGGAAAAGCCATATCTGGTGCACCAATCATAATTGGAACAAACCAATTACCAAATCCACCAATCATTGCTGGCATCACCATAAAGAAGATCATGATCAACCCATGACCAGTGACTAAGACATTATATAAATGATAGTTTCCACCTAAAATTCCATCACCAGGATGCATCAATTCCATTCTCATTAAAACTGAGAATGCAGTACCAATCACACCTGCAATAATTGCAAATATTAGATACATGGTTCCAATATCTTTGTGGTTAGTTGAATAAGCCCAACGTTTCCAACCAGTTGGTGTATGATGATCGTCTTCTGATGCTTTTTGTGTATACATATTATTTACTCGCTAGTTTTTTAAATTGATCTTCTTCATTAATTTCTTTTGCAAATTTGACTTTAGCGTCTAACAACCAATCTTGATATTCTTCATCAGTAACAACTCTAACTTCAATTGGCATAAACGCGTGTTTAATTCCACACAGTTCAGAACATTGACCGTAATAAGTTCCAACTTTTTCTGCTTTAAACCACGTTTCATTTATTCTTCCAGGCACAGCGTCTCGTTTTACTCCAAATGAAGGAAGTGCCCAAGCATGTAGAACATCATTAGCAGTGATCATTACCTTAACAACTTTATTTACAGGAACAACCAGTTCATTATCTACAGCTAACAGTCTCGGCTCGTTTTCTTTTAAGTCTTTAGTTTCGATCATGTAAGAGTCGAAAAAAATATTTTCGTCTGGGTACTCGTATCCCCAGTACCATTGATATCCTATAGCTTTAACAGTTATGTCTGCCTTTGGAATTGTATCTTGTTTGTATAAAATTTTAAATGATGGGACTGCCATCACAATCAGAATTAAACACGGGATTAAAGTCCATAAAACTTCAACAGCAACATTATGAGTTCTTTTTGATGGAACTGGATTTGCCGATGCTCTAAATCTAATACAAGCATAAACCATCAAAAATAGAACAAAAACACTAATCGCTATTATAATTGGTAACAGCAATTTATCATGAAAATTGACTATATCTCTCATAGTCTCGGAAGCAGCCTTTTGAAATCCTAGTTGCCAATCAACTGGTTGATTAGCGAATGCTCTTGAAGTGATAAAGAATGTTAGAAATATATATAAAAATTTTTTCATTTTTTTACCCTATATAGAGTGTCTTTTAAAAAAATACACTTTTACTTTTAGCGACAAAATATCAATTAATGGCGTAATTTATGATCGATAAGGCAGAAATTACAGCCGTTTCAGATCTCAAGATGTTTTCATTAATTTTAATTGGTTGAACATCGTTAAATCTGAGAATCTCCTCTCTTTCCTCCTCAGAAAAATCTCCCTCTGGTCCTATGATTACGCAAGTAGGCTTTGTGGTTAACTTTTTAATGTCAATTTTAGTATTACTAGTGTTGAGGTCAGTAAATATTAAATCCATGTCATTATTTAAAAAGCTTTTTAATTTTTGAGGATCCTCAATTGATGGAACTGTTATTCTATTTGATTGTTCAGCAGCTTCTATGATTACTTTTTCCAATCTTTCTTTATTAATCTTTCTAACAATCGTTCTTTCAAAGATGACTGGTAAAAACTTGGTTACCCCAAGCTCTGTTGCTTTTTGGATCATAAAATTAAAGTAATTTGATTTGATTGGAGAAAAAGCTAACCAAAGTTCTTTAGTATTTTCTTTCTGTCTTAATTGCTTCATAACATTAAACTTAACTATGCTTTTGGTTATATTTAAAATTTTAGCTTCCCATTCTCCACTATTATTAAATAAAGAAAAAACTTCTTTCTCTTTAAGTCTCATAACTTTTGAAACATAGTGTGATTGAGATTTATCAAGTTTGTCAGTCAAATTAAGAGATAAACTTTTTGAATAAAATAATCTAATGTTACTCATATTTATAAGTTAGTTTATGAAAAATATTAAAGCAATAATTTTTGATGCCTACGGCACCTTATTTGATGTCAATTCAGCTGCTGAGAAATGTAAAGAAAAAATCGGTGATAAGTGGGAAGGTTTCGCTAATCATTGGAGAACTACACAATTAGAATATACTTGGCTAAGAAGTTTAATGAAACGTCATAAGGATTTTTGGCAAGTGACAGAAGATAGTTTGGATAAATCTATGAAAACTTATGAGATAGACTCTTCAATGAAAAATGAGTTATTAGATCTTTATAAAATTCTTTCACCATTTAAAGAAGTTCCTGAAGTTTTAAAATCATTAAAAGATAAAAATTTAAAACTTGCTATTCTTTCAAATGGTACTCCTTCCCTTCTTGATGAATTGGT
>CACDQA010000026.1 GCA_902554745.1 uncultured Pelagibacteraceae bacterium | reverse complement strand
ATCATAAATATAAGCACTAATTATCTGTTATATTTTTTTATTTTATTTGGTTTTATAATTTTTTTAAGAAATTTTTACTTAAATAAAAAATTATATTTAAATTTTTTATTTTTGCTTTTTTTAGTTTTAAATATTCTAATTTTTACTGAAATTGCCTCTTTTCCCATACTAAACTGGGACGGGCTTGCAACTTGGTCATTAAAAATGAATAACTTTTATTTTGGTCAAAGTTATGAAAATCTTGAGACAATAACATATCAACATCAGCCACACTTAGGTCCATATTTATGGGCACTTTTCCTAGAAAATTCTTTTTTAAAAATAGAGTATTTTGGAAGACTTTTTTATGTTTTTATTTTTTTATGTTCAATTTTTTCATTAATCCCAAATATTATTAATAAAAAAAGTTATTATGTTTTAATATTTTTTATTTTACTAATAAGTATTTTATCTTATGATTTTTATTTATTTGGAGGTTATCAAGAATACTTATTATTTTCATTAATCTTATTTGCAAGTAATTTTCTTTATAATCTTTCAAAACGAAATGAAATAAATTTCAATGAGATAATTTTATATTTTCTTATTTTAAACCTCATACTTTGGAGCAAGCAGGAAGGCTTAGCATATATAGCAATTTTGCAAATTGTTTTTTTAACTACAAAATATATTTCTGTTAAAAAAAAAGTTATCTCAATTGTATTTTTTATTTCTTTAATTTTATTTAAAACTAATTTATCGTTTAATGATTTATTTGATGATCCTCATTTTAATTTTAATGAAATATTAAATTTTAATTTTGATTTAATGATTTATAAATTTTTATTTATATCTAAGCATATACTAATATCATTTATAAAATATCCTATATGGATTTTGATTTTTGTAACTTATTTTTATCTTATCTTTACTAAAAGTTTTAAACAAAACTTTTTAAATAAAATTTATTTATTTGGTTTTTTAAATTTAACTTTAATTTATTTTGTATTTCTAACAACTACCTCTGATTTTGAGTGGTTAGTAAAAGTAACTCTAGATAGAATGGTTTTCCAAACAACAGGTTTTTATTTAGTTTTATTTTCTATTTTTTTTAATAGAAAACTATCAAATAATTAATCAGTAATAAAATATTTTATTATACATCTGATAGCGCTAAATCCATCTTTCCAGTTTATTTTTTTTCCTTCTTTATATGTTCTTCCAAAATATCTAACACCAACTTCATAAATTCTTAAATTTAATTTTGAAATTTTAAGTGTTATCTCTGGTTCGAAACCAAAGCGATTTTCTTTTAAATTAATTTTTTTTAAGGATTCAGCTCTAAAGGCTTTAAGTCCACATTCCATATCTGTTAAATTTAAATTAGAAAAGACATTACTCAGAATTGTTAATAACGTGTTACCAACTTTATGCCAGAAATAAAGCACTCTATGTTCCTGAGAACCCAAAAATCTACTACCAAAAACTACATCCGCATGTCCTTTGAGAATTGGATTTATTAATGAATTATAATCCTCAGGTTCATATTCCAGGTCTGCGTCTTGTATTAAAATAATTTCTCCATTAGAAGCCGATATTCCTTTTCTTACACAATATCCTTTACCATAATTTTTATTATTTGTGATAAGTTTTATATTCTTATTGTCAAAATTTTTTATAATATTTGCTGAGTTATCATTTGAACAATCATCGATAATTATTATTTCTTTATTTTCATAATTCTGTTTTAATATTTTATTTATAATAAGTTGAATAGTTTTTTCTTCGTTAAAACAAGGGACAATAACAGACAATTTCATAGTTATTTAACAATTTAATATATTTATCTAGTTTATATTTATACTTTTATGTAAAATAAATAGAAAAGTAATTAAATTAAAACTAATTTGTAACTAAAATATACAAAAAATATATTTATTTTTTAATTCTAAATTATGAGAATAAAGGGAGAAGATTATAGAACAATCTGGTACGAAAATAACTTAGTTAAAATTATTGATCAAACCAAACTTCCTCATCAATTTATAGTTAAAGAACTAAAGACAGTAAAAGACGCAATTAATGCAATTAAAATAATGGAAGTAAGAGGTGCACCTCTTATTGGTGGTACAGCTGCTTATGGTCTAGCTTTGGCAGTTCAAGAAAATAATGATCTAGAATTTATAAAAAAAAGTGCAAAAGAATTAATTCAATCAAGACCTACAGCTATTAATTTAAAGTGGGCTGTAGACCGAATGACAAAAAAATTAACAGGAGTTAATAGTGATCAATTATTAAATATTGCTTTAAATGAAGCAAAAGAAATATGTGATGAAGATGAAAAGTTTTGTGAAAATATTGGTATTAATGGATTAAAAGTAATTGAGGAAATTTATAATAAAAAAAAAGACACAGTAAACATATTAACACATTGTAATGCAGGTTGGTTGGCAACTATTAATTGGGGTACAGCAACCTCGCCAATTTACCATGCCCATAAAAAAGGAATACCGGTTCATGTATGGGTAGATGAAACAAGACCAAGAAATCAAGGTGCAAACTTAACATCATACGAATTAAACGAAGAGGAAATTCCAAACACAATTATTGCTGATAATACAGGGGGTATTTTAATGCAGAGGGGTGAAGTGGATATGTGTATTGTAGGTACTGATAGGACTTTATCCAATGGAGACGTTTGTAATAAAATTGGAACTTATCTTAAAGCATTAGCTGCTCATGATAATAACGTTCCTTTTTATGTAGCTCTTCCAAGCTCAACAATTGATTGGGACATCAAAGATGCAAAAGATATTCCCATTGAAGAAAGAAATTCGGAGGAATTATCTCATGTTGAAGGTATAGATGAGAACAATAAAATTAAGAAAGTTTTGATATACCCAACTAAAAGTAAAGCTATGAATTTAGCTTTTGATGTAACACCTGCAAAATATGTAACTGGATTTATAACTGAAAGAGGGATTTCAGAAGCTTCTTTTGATGGATTAAGCAAATTATTTAAATGAAAAATTTAAAAGAAAGAGAAGAGGTAATTGAGTATTCAATTAAACTGAATACAACTAATTTATCTCCTTTAAGATCAGGAAATATTTCTGTTAGAGGAATTGAAGATGATGTTGAGGGTTTTTTTATAACTCCATCTGGAAAGAAGTATGAATCTTTAAAACCTGAAGATATTGTTTTTTTATCTTTAACTGAGGAAAAAGACTTTTTATCTTGGTTTAATTCTGGAAAAAATCCATCATCAGAATGGCGTTTTCACCAAGATATTTATAAAAACAAGTGGGAAGCAAAAGCAATAGTCCATGCTCATTCACCTCATGCTACAGCAGTATCTACTCATGAAAGATCTATTCCACCATTTCACTACATGATTGCTCTTGCAGGTGGTGAAGATATTAGATGCTCTGAATATGCAACTTTTGGTACCCATGAACTTTCAGTAAATATGATAAAAGCTTTAAAAGATAGAAAAGCATGTCTTATGGCGAACCATGGACAGGTTGCATTTGGAGAAAATTTGTCTAAAGCTTTTGAGCTTGCTCAAGAGGTAGAAAATATTTGCCATCAATATATTATTGCTTTAAAGATGGGTCAGCCTAAGAATCTTTCATTGACCGAAATGAAAAAAATCTTAGAAAAAGTTAAAAATTATAAAAGTAGTTAGTTATATGACTAAAGTTGGGGAGCATATTACTCTAGACATCATCGGAACAACTAAAGAGTATGATCCGTCTGTATTTGAAAAAGTAATTCATGATATTGCAAAAGCTGCAAAAGTAACAATTTTAAATATTTCAAAATATAAATTTGAACCCCAAGGTTTTACAATTCTTGCATTGTTAGCAGAAAGTCACATCAGTTTTCATACTTTTCCAGAAAAAGGAATTATTAGTTTTGATTTCTTTACATGTGGAAAAGTAAGTCCTTCTGTTGCAATAGAAATTGTTAAAAAAGAATTTGAACATAAAAGAATAGTTAAAAAAGAATTTAACAGAGATACTAAATCTCTTTATCATGACATCTACAGTTCACCAGGCTTACAAAAATCATATGTTGTGAATGATGTTTTAGAAGATTTTAAATCTAAAGTTGGTCAACATATAGAAATTTTAGACTTAGAACAATTTGGTAAATCTTTATTTATTGATGGTGAAATACAAGTCGCATCAACTGACGAGCATTTATATAGCGTAACCTTTGTAGGCTCTGGTTTAGATTTGAATAAAGAAAATGATAGAGCAGCAATTATTGGTGGTGGAGATGGGGGAGTTGCAAGAGAATGTATTTCAAAAAATTTTAACTTTATTGATTGGTATGAATTGGATCCTGAAGTTGTAGATGTTTGTAATAAACATCTTGGAGATATTGGAAAAAAAGCAACTGAAAAAAATTCTGTTAAATGTGTTTGGGGTGATGCTTTCGAAAGTATCAAATCAGTTGGTGATGATGCTTATGATCATATTTTTGTTGATCTAAACGACGATCAATTTTGTATAGATTTAGCTGCAAAAAATATGGATACATTAGTCAGAATATTAAAACCAAAGGGAGTTATTACAGCTCAAGTAGGGAGTCAGGACAAAAAACCACAACAGGTTGAAAATTGGTTGAATGTTTTTAATCAAAATTTTGGTAACGCGAAATTAGCAAGAGTTTACATACCAAGCTTTGATTGCTCTTGGAATTTTTCTTCATCAATTAATCATTAATTTTTCTTTTTTCTTATTAAAATTTGTGAAATAATTCTTCTTAAATTAAAGGAGAAAATAATGAATATATTCAAAAAAACTATTTTAACAGTTCTAGCTTCTCTATTCTTGGTTGTTAATACAAACGCTGACAATATTAAGATTGGAACTGAGGGTGCTTATCCACCTTGGAATTCTAAGGATGCTGCAGGGAATTTAATTGGCTTTGAAGTTGAATTGGCTAACGAGCTTTGCAAAATTATGAAGCACAATTGTACAATAGTAGAGCAAGATTGGGATGGTATGATCCCTGCTTTAGTGTCTAGAAAATTTGATGCTATCATGGCAGGAATGTCAATCACTGATGAAAGAAAAAAAACTATTAATTTTTCTCAAGGTTATGCAGATGAAGTTGCTTCTTTAGCAGTAATGAAAGGATCTAAAAATGAAGGTTTAAAGACTTTATCAGCTATAAATTTAACTGATATTAGTGCAGACGAACAAGCAACATTAGATACTTTAGCTAAAGCATTCAAAGGTAAAACAATTGGAGTTCAAACTGCAACAATTCACCAAAACTTTTTAGATTCTGGATTAATGGGAAAAGTAAAAGTAAGAACATACAAAACACAAGATGAGGTCAATTTAGATTTAGCAGCTGGTAGAATTGATGCTGCGCTTGCCGCAGCTGTTGCCTTTACAGATTATGCTGAAAAATCTGGTAAAGCAGTAGTTCTAACTGGACCTACTTTTGCTGGAGGTGATTTTGGTAATGGTGTTGGTGTTGGAATTAGAAAAGGAGACTCAAAACTTCTTAACGATTTTAATGCTGCGATAGATAAAGCAAGAGACGAAGGTATTATTAGCAGATTAGCAATCAAACATTTCGGTTTTGATGCTTCTATGTAAAGTACTTTATTTTTCATATAATATTAAATAGGTGGCTTGTTAAGCCACCTATGTTATGGAACTTTTAAATTTTGGAGATAATGGTTGGGGTGATGAACTAGCTATTGCAACACTAATGACAATTGCTGTTTCAATTACAGCAATGATTATAGGTTTTGCTTTTGCAGCTATATTTACACCACTAAAATTATCAAAAAAAAAATACTTAAATTTAATATCCAATTTTTATACGACAGTTATTAGAGGTGTCCCTGAACTTCTTGTAATCTACTTGTTTTTTTTTGGTGGCAGTGGAGCAATAATGTACGTAGCTTCAATATTTGGTTATAATGATTATATTGAAATTAACGCATTTATTACTGGTTCGTTTTCCATAGGAATTATATCTGGAGCTTATTCTACAGAAGTTTTTAGAGGCGCTTTACAGTCAATAGATAAAGGACAGTTTGAAGCTTCGAAAGTATTGGGCATTAGCAAATTTGGTCAGTTTTATAAAATAATATTACCCCAAATGTTAAGATTAGCTATTCCTAATTTAAGCAATGTTTGGCAAATAACACTTAAAGACACCTCCCTTATTTCAGTGACAGGATTAGTAGAAATTATGAGACAATCATATATTGCAGCTGGTTCAACAAGAGATCCGTTATTTTTTTATTCATGGGCTGCAGTTTTATATTTAATGCTCACGTATTTAAGTATGAAGTTTATTAATAAATTAGAGATCAGATACAAAAGAGGTTATTAATGGATTTAGAATTAATGATTAGTAGCCTTCCTAAGCTTTTGAGTGCTGCTATCGTTACATTAAAATTATTATCCGCATCTTTATTTTTTGGATTATTTATCGGTCTTTTATTTGCAATATTAAGAATAAGTAAAAATGTTTTAATAAATAAATTTGCCTATGTATACTCATATGTATTTAGAGGGACACCTTTATTAGTTCAAATTTTTATAATTTACTTTGGATTAGCCCAAATAGAGTATTTAAGAACATCTTTTTTATGGACGATTTTGAAAGAACCTTATTGGTGTGCAATTATAGCTTTTGCTCTTAATACTGGAGCATATACATCTGAGATTTTGAGATCAGCATTCCAAACAATCAAACCAGGCATTATCGAAGCTGGTAAAAGCCTTGGTATATCAAATAAAATTATATTTTATAAAATTCAAATTCCAGTCGCAATAAGACAATCGCTGCCTGCATATGGGAATGAAATAATTTTAATGATGAAAGGAACTTCTTTAGCAAGCACAGTAACTTTGATGGATTTAACAGGTGTTGCAAAATATATAATTTCAACAACTTTTAAACCAATAGAAGTATTTATTGTAGCTGGTGGAATTTATCTATTCATGACTTTTATAATCCACAATGTGATTAAATATTTAGAGAAAAAGTATAGCTTTCAATAATGGAAATGTTTTTATCAGATAAACAAATTAATAATTATCAAAATGATGGTGTGATAATAATTAAAAATGTATTTAAAGATTGGATAGATCCACTAAGAAAAGGATTTCAAAAAGTTTTAGACAATCCAAGTAAGCACGGAAGAGAAAATGTAACTGATGATAATGGAAGATTTTTTGAGGATTATTGTAACTGGGAGAGGATAGAAGAATTTAAGGACTGTTTGTTTAATTCTCCTGGAGCTCAAATTGTAGCTGAAGCAACTAAATCTAAATATACTCAAATTTTTCATGAACATATTTTTATAAAGGATCCAGGTACTCACAAAGAAACACCTTGGCATCAAGATATGCCATACTACTGTGTTGATGGTAACGACACTGGAAGTTTTTGGATTCCATTAGATGAAGTTGATAATAAAAATAATCTTAAATTAATTTTAGGTTCACACAAATGGCCAAAGTTAATTAGACCCACAAAATGGTCAAATAACCAATCTTGGTATGATGATGATAGTTCTTTCATGGATTTACCATCATTAAAAGAATTTGAAGAAAACATATTGATTCCGGAATTATGTTTGGGTGATGCTGTTTTGTTTAACTTTAAAACTGTACATGGTTCAACAGGAAACAATTCCCCTAAATCACGAAGAGCATTTTCGATGCGATTTATAGGAGATGATATTAAGTATATTGATAGAGGAGGCCCAACTTCACCTCCATTTGATGGGATTAATTTAAAAACTGGAGATTTGATGAGAGATGATTGGTTTCCTAGAGTTTTTAGTAGCTAGTATATTCTTTAATTTCTTTAATGCTTGAACCAGTGTGATTATTAATTTCTAATTTAATTTTTGCCCGGTCATCATTTAAAAAATGAACATCTCTAGATAATTTTATAAATTTATCTCCAAAGTCTTTATTATTTTCACAATCTCTTTTATCATCCTCTATAACCCACAATTTGGCATTAATTTCTTTTAAATCTTGAAATAGTTTATTTAGTTTATCGTCAGATTTAACATTTTTTTCTAATTGATCTTTGAGAATCGAATGTTCATTCGATATGAATTTTAGTTTTTCAGGGTCTTTAATTTTTTCTTTTTTAATCTCTAAGATTGAAATTTTATCTAAAAGTTCACCTACCGATACTTCTACTATAATTTTATTCATTAAATTTTATACTATGTTAAATTGTTAAAAATATGTCTAATATTTTAATCATTAAACATGGATCTTTGGGTGATATAGCTCAAGCTTGCGGTGCAATTCAAGATATTTCTGAGAATCATAAAGAAGATGAAATTTATTTGCTCACAACTAAACCATACTTTGATTTATTTAAAAAAAATCCACATATTTCTGATGTAATTTTAGATAAGCGATTATCAAGACTTAACCTAATTTACTTATATTCATTAATGAAAAATATAAAAAAATATAATTTCTCTAAAGTTTATGATCTTCAGAACTCAAGTAGAACAGCTTTTTATAAAAAAATTTTATTTCCAAAAGCAACTAAAGATACTTGGTCATCTACTGATACAACATTACCTGAAGGAACCACAAAACAAGATTTTGATAAAGACTCTGTTTTGTCTAGATTTGATTATCAATTAAAAAATTCAGGCATAAATACAAATCATACTTTGAAACCTGATTTTTCATGGAGCATAACAGATATATCTCAAATAAAAAATTATCATCAATTAGATAAATATATTCTTCTTTTTCCATTTTGTTCGCCTCATTTAACTTCAAAGAAATGGCCTTATTATAATGAGTTAATTGTTATGATTAATGAAAAGTTAGATAACAAATTTAAAGTAGTTATTGCACCTGGACCGAGTGAAATTAAAGAAGCATCAAATATAAATGCACTTTGTGTTTTAGATAATGGTAAAGCTTTAGATATTTCTCAGTTAGCAACATTAATTAAAGATAGTTTATTTGTTATTGCAAATGATACTGGACCAGCACATATGACAGCACACTTAGGATCAAAAGGAATTGCTTTATTTGGATCTCACACAACTCCTTTTAAAGTTAGCATTGAAAGAGAAAATTTTAAAGCAATACAAGCTCCTGAATTATCTAAACTCTCAGCAGAAAAAGTTTTTGAAAGACTTTCTGAAATTATTTCTTAATTTTTTCTAATATTCTTAAAAATATAGGAACTGTGAAAAGTATGAAAAGTAATCTTATTATATGGTGAAAAGCAACAAAGTCTGGGTCTAAATCAAAAGCAATTGCTATAACTGCCACTTCATAAATTCCGCCAGGACTAAAAGATAATATTAAAGTTAAAATATTTGTCTCAACAAAGAATGTTGCAAAATAAGCTGCAACCAAACCTAATACTACCAAAATAGTAGTAGCTACAATACTATGAAGAGAATTATTAGCTATTTCTTTAATGGTTTTTTCAGCAAACCTACAGCCAACAGATGCACCAAGAATTAGCAAACAAAAATTTACTGTTTCATCTGGTAATTTATATGAGGCTATATCTGTAATTTGCAACAAACCACTCGCAAATAATGTTCCAGATAGTAAAGCTGCAGGAATTCTAATTTTATCAAAAACAAAAATAAAAAACAAAGATGCAATAATAAGTAAAATTAAATTTAAATGATTTTGAGCAAAATAATTAAAGTCGTCATTTAACAAAACATTGCTGTTAGTATTATTAACTATAATAAATGGAATAACAGTTATTATGATTATTAATCTAATTAAGTGAGAAGTTGCAACTTGAGATAAATCTGTTTTTTCATTTTCTGC
>CACDQA010000025.1 GCA_902554745.1 uncultured Pelagibacteraceae bacterium | reverse complement strand
TACAATGTTAAAGACCTTTTGGAGTTTTCACAACGTATAGAAAGTATTCCTGGTGTAGAAATTCTTTCAATGGGTAAATCATTAGAAGTGATCAAAGATCTTGGAAACGCCAAAATGGTTTGTGATAGATATAGCTTAGATAAAGTTGTTGGAACACATGCCATAGGTCATGCTAGAATGGCAACAGAGTCCGGTGTAGATATTAAATCCGCCCATCCTTTCTGGGGATATCCATTTAGCGATGTATCTGTAGTTCACAATGGGCAATTAACAAACTATTGGAATAACAGAAGGGTTTTGGAAAATAAAGGTATGAGATTTATGTCTGAGTGTGACTCGGAATTAATTGCTGTTTACCTTGCTGAAAAAATGAGAGACGGTGCAACTTTAGAGGAAGGAATGAAAGCATCTTTAACCGGTTTAGATGGTGTTTTTACTTACTTTGTTGCAACAAAAGACTCCTTAGGAATGGCAAAAGATACAATGGCTGCAAAACCATTGGTATTGTATGAGTCTGATGATTTAGTTGCTATGGGATCTGAAGAAATTGCAATTAGATCTGTATTACCACAAGAAATTGATACATATGATCCGTTTGATGGGGAGGTAAAAGTATGGCAAATCTAAAAACAGTATCTAAAAAGTCAAAAGCCCAATCAATGGGTATGCACACTGAGGTTTTAACAGGAAGAACTCAACAAAAATTCTTTAATCCTGATGAAGCAGAAAACTTTTACTACTTTGGTACATATGACGTAGATTTTAATAAAAGAACAGAGCTTGATGTTAAAGACATGACGGCGCCTGAGGCTAATAAAGAAATCGATAACTTAATGAGCCAAGGATATGGAACAATAGTAATAAAAAACCCACAAGGTAAACACAGTCTTGGAGTTGGTATTTTAAATAAACTTAATTTAATTTTTGAAGGAAGTTTAGGATATTTTGGCATGGGATCTTGTGATGGTCCAATAGTTAGAATTAATGGAAGAGTTGGATGGTCATGTGCAGAAAATTTAATGGCTGGTAAAGTAGTGATCGAAAAGAATGCTGGATCTTGTTTTGGTGCGGCAATTAGAGGTGGAGATTTAATTTGCAAAGGTAGTGTTGGTGCCAGAACAGGAATTGACATGAAAGGTGGAACTATCATTATTGGTGGAGATGCAGGTGCATTCACAGGTTTTATGATGCAAAGAGGAAGAATAATTATTCTTGGAGATGTGGGAATAAATTTAGGTGACTCGATGTATGATGGGACAATTTTCGTAGGTGGAGAAATTGGATCATATGGTAGTGATGCAGTAGACGCTGAGTTAACTAAAAGCGATCAAGATTGGCTAAAAAGAAAATTAAAAGTAGCTGAGATTGGTGAAAACTTTGACGTTAGTAAAATGAAAAAAATTGTAGCTGGTAAGAAACTTTGGAATTATGACAATTTGGAACCTACAGAGAAGAAGGGAGCAATATAATGCCTAAGAAAAAATCTAAAAAAGTTAAAAAAAATGGAAAAGGTGTTGGTGGAAAAGCTGATGTCCATGCACATGAAGAAGGTAAAAGAAATAAAAGTTTATTAGGTCATAACGCTATCTTCACACCTGAAGTAATAGACGACATTCATATTAAATCTCAATTAGGAAGATACAGAATGCGAGGAATGGCATTGATGAAAAAAATTCCTACTTTTGATGATTTAGTTTTCTTACCTGGAACACTAACTAGATTTGTAATCGAAGGCTACAGAGAAAAATGTGAAACGAAAACTGTTATTGGACCAAGATGTGAAAATCCAATTGAGTTAGATATTCCAGTTTATATTACAGGAATGAGTTTTGGTGCACTTTCTTACGAGGCAAAAACTGCTTTAGCAAGAGGAGCAACTATGGCTGGGAGTGCTACATGTTCAGGTGAAGGTGGAATGATACCTGATGAAAGAAGATACTCTGAAAAATGGTATTACCAATGTATTCAATCAAGATATGGTTTTAATCCACATCATGCACAATTAGCAGATGGTATTGAAGTATTTATTGGACAAGGTCAAAAAGTTGGAATGGGCGGACACTTAATGGGTCAAAAAGTTACTGACCAAGTTGCTGAGATGAGATCATTGCCATCTGGTATTGACCAAAGATCTCCAGCAAGGCACCCTGACTGGTTAGGACCAGATGATTTAGCTTTAAAAGTAGAGGAGTTAAGACAATTAACTAAAAATAAGGTGCCAATTCAATTAAAGTTAGGTGCATCTAAAGTTTATGATGATGTGCGTATGGCTGCAAAATGTGATCCAGACTCTATTTATTTAGATGGAATGGAAGGATCAACTGGAGCGGGACCACACATTGCTGCTGCTAATACTGGAATTCCAGGAATTGCAGCAATTAGAGAAGCAAGAAGAGCAATTGATGATGTGGGTAAAACCGGAAAAGTTACTTTAATTTATGCTGGTGGAATTAGAGATGGTGCTGATATGGCAAAAGCTTTAGCTCTTGGAGCTGATGCAATAGCTATTGGTACAGGGTCTATGATTGCATTAAATTGTAACAAAGACATCCCAGAAGCAAATTTTGAAAAAGAAATGGGAGTAAAAGCAGGTGAATGTTATCACTGTCATACTGGACGTTGCCCAGTAGGAGTTGCTACACAAGATCCTAAATTAAGAGCAAGATTAAACCCTGATGATGCTGCATTAAGAGTTTATAATTATCTTCACTCAATGACTTTAGAGGCTCAGCTTTTAGCAAGAGCTTGTGGTAAAACGAATATCCACTCTCTAGAGCCTGAAGATTTAGCTGCTTTAACATCAGAAGCATCAGCTTTAGCAAAAGTTCCATTAGCTGGAACTAACTACACAGTTGGTGTTGATAACTACCACAAAATATAGAGGTAACTATGCCGAAGAAAAAAAATAAAAAAATAGCAAAAACAAAAGAGATCAAAGGTCAGTTAGGTAAAAAGAAAGAGACTGCTAGAGAAAAAATGATTGGTCAGTCTATTGGTTATCGATACGATGTTAATCTTTTACCTGACTATTCTAAACTAACTCCTTTTCTTAAGAAATATATAGAAGCGATGGGATGGGATGATTTAAATTGGCTGGAAGATGTTCATATGGGCTATGAAGAAGATAGACCTGCTGTATTCTGCAGAAATGCAAATGGTTGGGTTACAATTCCAAAATCAATTAAACTGCCAAATAATCAACAAGATAGAGATATGATTGCAAGAGAACTTTTGGTTAAGTTTCAAATGTCTCCAAAACATCCTCTTGTTGATTTGAAAAAAGCTTATTTAAAATTTTAATATTTCAATTAAAAGTTGATTTTTTTTAGAAACCTATTGCACAACCTAAGTTTTTAGACGTTTTTATATTTGTATAGAATCACAAAATTTAATAGGCTTCCGTAAACTAATATGGAGAGAGAATATGACTGATCAGTTAGGTGCTCTAACAACCATATTTACAGAATTTTACTACTGGGTGACAGTAGTACTGATGTTTTTAATTCACGTTGGTTTCTGTATGTATGAAGTTGGGGCTTCTCGATACAAACACCATCAACATACTCTTATGAAAAATACGATGCTGATACCTTTAGTAACAGTGACGTGGTTTTTATTTGGTTGGTGGATTTACTGGGCTTTTCCAACAGGACCTGGATTAGCACCATCAATAATGAATGAAAGTGCTGCACTAGTTACAGATGAATCTGCATTTAGTGCTACATGGTATACTGCTACAAGTGATTTAATGGCTGTCAATTTAGGAGACCACATTTCTGGTGTCTTCTGGGCTGCATTTTTACTTTTCTCTTGGACAGCTGCTTCCATCGTTTCTGGAGCAATCATTGAAAGAATAACGACCTTTGCATTTGGTATTTTAGCAATTGCAATTGGTTCTGTATTTTGGACAATTGATGCTGCATGGGGATGGCACTTCGACGGTTGGATGTTGAAACTTCTAGGATATCACGATGCTTACGCATCAGGAGTAATTCACGCAATTGCGGGTGGATTTGCTTTAGGTGTACTAATGGTTTTAGGACCAAGAATTGGTAAGTTTTCATCTAGCGGTGAACCAAGAAACATTGGACCAAGAAATCCTTGGTTAGTAACAGTGGGATTATTTTTAATTTATACTGGTTTCTGGGGATTTTACGCAGCATGTAACATACCTATTTTCGATCTAGGACCTGAGTATGGTATGGAAGGTATATCTTACTGGACAGCAACAAATATCTACGTAACACCTACTACGCTTAGTGGTATTACTTTTAACTTCTTGATGTCATTGTCAGGAGGATTATTAGCCGGATATTGGATTGCTAAAGGAGATCCTTTCTGGACTTACTCAAGTGGTCTGGCAGGTGTGATCTGTGCTTCAGCTGGAAATGATTTATATCACCCAATTCAAGCAATGATCATTGGTATGATCGGTGTTGTTATTGCATACAAACTACATTACTGGGTTGAACGTAAGTTCAAAATTGATGATGCGGTTGGTGCTGTAGCAGTACATGGTTATGCTGGATTTGTAGGTCTTGTTATTTGTGGTTTTGTCTTAAATGGTTATCCATCATCTGGTTACAGTGTTGGTGCTATGTGGGACGGAACAACTTATGCAACAATTAATCCATTAGGACAGTTCATCGGAGCATTAATAATGTTCGTTGTTCTTGGACTAATACCAGGCTACATCATAGCTAAAGTTCTTAACGGTATGGGCAAATTAAGAATCCCACGTGAAGTTGAGATAGCTGGATTAGACTATGAAATGATGGAATCTGCTAAAGAAGATGAAAAAGCAGTTTCATCTGCAACCAGGTAAAGGAGGAAAATATGGCTACAGTTACAAACTGGATAGATCACCTTAATAAGCCAGCAGAAGAAGTTGCTGGTGCAATTTACCCTGGCGCTGGATCTGTTGAAGGCATACTGGTAATCATTGCATTAGTCTTATGGGTAGGTTGGCACATTCTTACAGCAAAATCTGAAAGTGATGAACTTTCAAGACTTGCTAGAAAAAGACATAGTGCTAACGATCACAAAAGTAATATTACCGACTGGTAATTAAAATTAAAATTTGGGCGCTACTTAAATGTAGCGCCCTTTTTTATGTTCTAAATTTATGGAAGATAATAAAGAAGAATTAAGACCCTCAAAAATGAGAGGTGTAGCATTTCCTAAAGCTAAGTATGGTGTGATACTAGCTATAATTGTAATTATTGTTGTAAATTTAATTTATTATAAAGAAACAATTTTATCTTTTTTTAAATAATTATGTTAACTTACGTTGTGTCTAAAAATTTATTTCAAATTGCTAAGCAAAAAAAAATTAAATATTTTTTAATCAGTTTTGTTGATTTATTTGGTGTATTAAGATCAAAATTAGTACCTGCTCATGCAATAAAAGAAATGCAAAATGCAGGAGCTGGTTTTGCTGGATTTGCAGCATGGTTAGATATGTCACCTGCTGACTCAGACATGTTTGGAATTCCCGACCCAGATAGTTTAATTCAACTTCCATGGAATAAAGAAGTTGGATGGTTAGCATCTGACTTGTGGATGAATGGCAAACCAGTAGATGCGTCGCCAAGAGTGATGTTAAAAAATCAAATAAAAAAATTAAAAAAACAAAATTTAACAATGAAATCGGGTGTTGAGTGTGAATATTTTTTAATTTCACCTGATGGAAACTCAATTGCAGATCCAAGAGATACTCAGTCTAAACCTTGTTATGACCAATCTGCATTAATGAGAAGGTATGATTTAATTAAAGAAATTTGTGACTGTATGATTGAAATGGGATGGGGCCCTTATCAAAATGATCACGAGGATGCTAACGGTCAATTTGAAATGAATTGGGATTATGCAAATTGCCTAGAAACTGCGGATAGACATACTTTTTTTAAGTTTATGGTAAAAACAATTGCTGAAAAGCACGGATTAAGGGCAACATTTATGCCTAAACCATTTGGAAATTTAACCGGGAATGGTTGTCATGCTCACATATCAGTTTGGCAAGGTAATAAAAATAAATTCTTAGATAATAAAGATAAACTTGGATTAAGTAAAATGGCCTATAATTTTTTAGGTGGAGTAATTAAAAATGCTTCATCTTTATCTGCTTTTTTTAACCCAACAATCAATAGTTATAGAAGAATAAATGCACCACCTACAAAATCTGGAGCATCGTGGTCACCGAGTAGTATTTCATATACAGGTAATAATCGAACACACATGATCAGAATTCCTGATCCAGGAAGATTTGAATTAAGATTAATGGATGGTTCTGCTAATCCTTACTTATTACAAGCAAGTGTTTTAGCAGCTGGTCTATATGGTTTAAAAAATAAAGTTGATCCAGGTAAACCTTTGGATTGCAATATGTATGAAGATCATCATAAATATCCCAACTTACCTAAACTGCCTGATGAACTTGCACAATCATTAAACTTATTAAAAAATAATAAGGATATGAACGATGCTTTTGGCAAAGATGTTATTGAAAGTTATATAAAGTTAAGAAGTTCTGAAATGAGTGAATTCAAATCAAAAGATAGTTTTGATAAAACAAAAGATGTTACAAAGTGGGAAAAAGATAATACTTTAGATTGTTAGTACATGACTATATTATCTAACGGTCATCAGTGGAAATACACAGAATTTACGAACAATAAAAATTACTCATTTAATAAAAAAGAAATTCTTAATTCATTAACCTCAGAAGAAATTGATGATGCTTATAGGAGTATTTCTAAGTGGAAAGGTTATTCTCCTACTCCCCTGCTTAATTTAAATAAACTTTCAAAAGAATTAAATTTAAACAAAATTTTTTATAAAGATGAAAATAAAAGATTTGATTTAAAATCTTTTAAAGCTTTAGGTGGAGCTTATGCGGTAGAAAAAGTAACCAAAGGAAATAAAGATATAGTCGTGGCAACAGCTACTGCTGGCAATCATGGAAGATCAGTTGCCTGGGGTGCTAAAAGATTAGGTCTAAGCTGTAAAATATTCATTAGTGAATTTGTAAGTGATGCAAGAGGCAAAGCTATGGCCGCACTTGGAGCAGATGTAGTAAAAGTAAAAGGTAATTATGAAAAATCTTTGATGGAATGCATAAAACAGTCTACTGAAAATAATTGGCAAATAGTTCAGGATGTTGCTTGGAAAGATTATATGGTCGTCCCCAAGTATACAATGGCAGGTTATACGGTAATGATGAATGAGATAACTAATCAAATCCAGGAAGAGAAAATAACTCACATCATTTTACAGGCTGGTGTTGGTGGCATGGCTGCTGCCATGGTTGCAGGTATTGCAAGATATTTGAACTATGTTCCAACAATTATAGTTGTTGAACCGGATAGTGCCGCGTGTGTAATGGAAAGCATTAAAACTGGAAAAATAGAAAAAATAGATATCAAAAGAGAGAGCTTAATGGGTGGTATGTCTTGTGGTGAAGTATCATTGGTCCCATGGGAAATACTCAAAAATTCAGTTAAACATTGTATTAGTTTACCAGATGATGATATTGCAAAAACTATGAAACTACTTGGAAATTCAAGCTTTAGTGATGATAAAATAATTGCAGGAGAAAACTCAGCACCTGGCGTAATCAGTCTGATTACAAGTTGTGAAGATCAAGCAATTAAAGAAAAATTAGATCTAAATGAAAAATCTAATGTTTTGGTTTTTGGTTGTGAGGGAGATACTGATCAAGAAATGTATCAAAAGTTAATTAACCAAAATTAAATCAATGAGTAGCACAGGTATTTTTTGGATAAGAGAGGATTTTAGAATTGAAAATAATCCTGCTTTATCTTTTGCAACACAAAATCATGATAATGTAATTGCATTATATATTTATAATAATAATAATTTTGACAACAAAAGAGAAGCTCAAAAATGGTGGGTTTATAAATCTCTAGAAACTTTAAAAAAAAAATTGTCAGATTATAAAATTAATCTTGAAATAGTAAAAGGCGATGAATTAGAAATTTTTTCTAAATTTAATAAAAAGGATAAGCTTTCAGTTTATTGGAATAAAATTTATGAGCCAGATGTTATAGCTAAAGGAAAAAAAATATGTGACCTATTTATTAAAAATGAAATCAATTATAAATATTTCAAAGGAAATATTTTAAATGAATTTCAAGAGATAACAAAAAATGATGGAACTCCCTTTAAAGTGTTTACCCCTTTCTGGAGAAATGCGGAGCAAGTTTATTTAAATAAGCCTCTAAGTAAAAATTATATTGTTAAAAAGAAAATAAAAAAGATTACAATTTTTAAAAAGTGTATTGAACCAAATGATATTTTACCAAAAAAAAATTGGTATAAAAAATTTGAAAAATATTGGAAAGTTTCAGAAAATGACTCAAAAAAAATATTAAAAAATTTAATTGAAAATAAAATTAAGGATTATGGAACTTCTAGAGATATACCATCTATCGAAGGAACCTCTAAATTATCTCCTTACATCAAACATGGCCAAATTCATGTAGGAAGTATTTGGAAAAAATGTTCTGAAATTAAATCAAAAGGAATTGGTTATAGAAAATATATTAATGAGCTTGGTTGGAGAGAGTTTTCACATAGTTTAATTAATTATTTCCCTGAATTCTTAAAAGGAAATTTCAGAAAAGAATTTGATAAATTCCCTTGGGCAAAAAATGAGAAATTCTTAAAAGCATGGAAAAGAGGAATGACCGGTTATCCTATTGTCGATGCAGGTATGAGAGAATTATATGAGACTGGATGGATGCATAATAGAATAAGAATGGTTGTTGGTTCATTTTTAGTCAAACATTTAAGAATTAATTGGACAGAAGGCGAGAAGCATTTTAGAAATTGTCTACTAGATTTTAACAAAGCAAATAATGTTGCTCAATGGCAATGGGTTGCTGGTTGTGGTGCAGATGCAGCACCTTATTTTAGAATATTCAATCCAATACTTCAGGGTGAAAAATTTGATAAAGACGGCAATTATGTAAAAAAATGGGTTCCTGAACTTAAAAATGTTCCTAATAAATTTATTCATAAACCATGGGAAATGGAATTAAAGTATCAAGAAGCTATAAAAACAATTATTGGCAAAGATTACCCAGGCCCTATTGTTGTTCATGAAAAAGCTAGAGCTGCAGCTCTTGAAGCGTTTCAATCTTTGAAGAAAAAATAAATTTAATTTTATTGTCCAATAAAATGATGAATTATAGTTCTTTTTTGCGCCTCTAATCTGTGTTCAAATAAATATATGCCCTGCCAAGTTCCAAGCAACAATTCACTATCTTTCACACTTAGAGAAATTTGAGTATTTGTTAATGCGGATTTAATATGTGCAGGCATATCATCTTTTCCCTCCGTAGTATGAACATATAATTTGTTGTCCATAGGAGCTAATTTATCAAAATAATTTATCAAATCTGTTTGTACATCTGGATCTGCATTTTCTTGAACAATTAATGAGGCGCTCGTGTGTTGAATACTTAAATTAAGAATACCATTTTTAAAGTTATTTTGACCAATCCAATGAATTGTATCATTAGTAAACTCATATAACTTTTGACCATTAGTCTTAATTTGAAGATTATAAAATTCTTGTTTCATCAATTATACTCCTTTGATGTAAGCTCATACAAGCGACTAATGGTTCGTTTAAATGGTTTTTCTAACAATCTTGAAGAGGTAAATTGATCTAAATTTAGATCAGCTGTAACTGCTAATGAAATATTTTTATCATAAATTACATCTAACAAAGTGATAAAACGTTGTTGTTGATTTGAATTTACATCATTAAATTGAGGTATTTGATCAATTACCATAAATTTACAGTTTTTAACAATTTCTAAATAATCTTCCGCTCCTAAATTTTGATCACAAAGTTGATTAAAATCACATCTAATAATTCCCTCATAAAAATTTTCTATTTTAAATTCTCTTCCCTTCACATTAATTTTTATTGAAGATTGTTTTTTATCCTTTGTTATAGTTCTAAAAAATTTATTAATCTTAAAATTAGTTTCTTGATTAAGTGGAAAAAAATATCTTTGTTTTTGATTATCATTAGATTTTCTATAATCATCCTCAATTATTAATTCATACTCTATTGATTGATCTTCCATTATTTTAATAAAAGGTATAAATTGTTCACGTTGAAGACCTTCTTTATAAAGTTCTGAAATTTTAGTGTTTGAAGTAAGAATAATTTTAATATCTTCTTTAAATATTTGTTCAAATAGCTTTCCTAAAATCAT
>CACDQA010000024.1 GCA_902554745.1 uncultured Pelagibacteraceae bacterium | reverse complement strand
GAGGTTCTTCAATGTTAGCCACTATGATTGGTTTTGGCATAGTATTAAGTGCAAAAATTAATCATAAACAAATGATTGCATAATTTGTCACTCTGATAATTTAATATTTACTTGTATAACAATTTTATGAATAAAAATCTTAAAGTAGGAATAGTTGGAGCAGGAATTCAAGGTGTATCTAATGCTTTGTTTCTTCAAAAAAAAGGTTTCAACGTAACTATTTTTGATAGAGATAATCCAGGTAGCCAGGCTGCATCTTATGGTAATGCAGGTCACTTTTCGCCTTATGCATCTCTTTCTTTAAACAGAACTGACGTTCTAGCAGATGTGCCTGCAATGTTGCTTAGTTCTTCAGGTCCACTTGCTTTAAAATGGAATTATGTTCCTAAAATGATTCCATGGTTTATAAAATTTATAATGAATACTTCCAAAACAAAGATGATGCATACTGCTAAAAATATGCACCAAATTTTAGATTTAGCTTTGCCAGCTTATGATGAATTGTTCGAAGAAATTGATTTGGAAGGCTTAGTTGAAAACAAAGGTATTCTTTATATTTGGAATGATAAAGATTTAAAAAGTAGAGAATTAGAAATTAGAGTTAGAGATGAATTAGGTGTTGAACAACAATTGGTCACTAAAGCTGAAATACACGATCTTGAACCACATATTAAACCATTTTACCATGCTGGCGTATATTATCCTTATGCAAGACATGCAAGAAATCCGAAAAGAATTCTTTTAAAACTATTTGATTTATTTTTAAAAAAAGGTGGAAAATTTAATAAAGCAAATATTAAAGATATTAGTTTTGATGAAGAAAAACCAGTTTTTAAAACTGAAACTCAAAGTTACGTTTTTGATAAAGCAGTAATAGCTTGTGGAGCTTTTTCAAAAAAATTAACAGATAATCTTGGTGAAAAAATACCCTTAGATACAGAGCGTGGATATCATGTTCATTTTAAAAATTGTGATCATTTATTAAGTAGACCCGTCATATTTTCCAACCGTGGATTTGGAATTACACCGATGGAACAAGGTTTAAGAGTTGTTGGAACTGTAGAATTTGGTGGATTAGATAATCCATTATCTAAATCAAGAGTTAAAAATTTGATAAATAATGCAAAATATATGCTTGGTGATTTACCTGAGCATGAGGATGAGTGGCTAGGATTTAGACCAACTTTACCAGATTTTTTACCTGTTATGGGGCCATCAAAAAATCACAAAAATATTTATTATTGTTTTGGGCATCATCATTTGGGATGGACTTTAGGTCCAATTTCTGGAAAGATTGTTTCAGGGATGATAGCGAACGAAAACACAAATTTAGATTTAAAACCTTATAGTTCGCTTAGATTTATTTAAGTGACTAAAGATAACAATTTTTTAGCTTATTTATATCTATTTTTAACAGTAACTTTTTGGGCAGGAAATTTTGTAGTAGGTAAACTTGCAAGTTTTTATGAAGTTCCTCCTTTTTCATTAAATTTTTATCGATGGCTTTTTGCTTGGTTAATTTTAGCACCTTTTACAATTCCTGAAATATTAGAGAAAAGAAACTATATAATTAAAAACTATAAACTTTTTATTGTTTTGGGAGTTACTAGTATAACGGTATTTAATTCAATTGTTTATTATTCATTAAATTTTACTCAGGTGATTAGTGGAGTTTTAATGATTTCAACTATACCTGTGATGATCATGTTGTTTTCTTCAATTTTAAAAATTGAAAAGACAAATATTTTTCAAATTATAGGGGTAGTATTTTCTTTTGCAGGTGTAATTATGATTATAACAAAAGCAAATATAGAGATATTAAAAAATTTAGATTTTAATAAAGGGGACATAACCATGGTTATAGCAATGTTTTCATGGGCATTATATTCAACTTTATTAAAGGGAAAACAATATGAGTTATCTCAAATATCATTACTTCAAGTAGTAATTACTTTTGGTTTAGTATTTTTAATACCAGTTTATTTTATTGAATATCAAATTGGCTTTAGAATTAATTTAGAACTACCTTTTATTTTAATTTTATCCTATGTAGTTTTGTTTCCAGGTTTAGCATCTTTTCTTTTATGGATAAAAGGAATATCTATGATTGGCGCTAATCGCTCTGGTGTTTTTTTGCACTTAATGCCAATATTAAGTGCAATTATGGCAATGATTTTTTTTAGTGAAAAATTTATGTTTTATCATATTTTAGGCGCTTGTTTTATTATTACAGGAATATTGTTATCAAATAAGAAAGTTAAAAATGCTTAAAGTTGCTATATTAGATGATTACCAAAACGTTGCTCAACAGTTTGTAGATTTAGAAAAACTATCTG
Organism: uncultured Pelagibacteraceae bacterium; assembly: GCA_902554745.1. GTDB lineage: Bacteria > Pseudomonadota > Alphaproteobacteria > Pelagibacterales > Pelagibacteraceae > Pelagibacter. The sequence goes on along the minus strand of CACDQA010000024.1, from coordinate 8,059 downwards.
GGAAATATGAGTTTAAGATTTTTAGTGAACCTTTTTTAGACGAGGCCGATGCAATTGATCAGTTAGCTGATTTTGAAGCTTTATTAATAATGAGAGAAAGAACTCCAATCACAAAAAATTTAATTGATAATTTAAATGATTTAAAATTTGTAATCACAAGTGGATTACGTAATAGATCTATTGATTTAGATGCTGCAAAGAAAAGAAAAATTACAGTTTGTGGTACAGATATAAATTTAAACCCAACACCTGAATTAACTTGGGGGCTAATTCTTGGTTTAGCTAGAAATTTTAAAGAGGAGTTTGACAATATGTATCAAGGGTATTGGCAAACTACAATCGGAGTAGAATTAAAAGGAAAAATCCTAGGCTTAATTGGTCTAGGCAGAGTAGGTACAGAAGTTGCAAAAATTGGAAAAGCATTTGGAATGCAAGTAATGGCCTGGAGTGAAAACTTGAGCTTAGATAAGTGTAAAGAATTAGACGTATTACCTTGCAGCAAAGAGGATTTAATTACAAATTCTGATGTACTTTCAATTCATGTTCAAGGAGGAGCAAGATACAAAGATTGCATTACTTTAAAAGAATTGGATAAAATGAAAAAAACAGCTTTTTTAATAAATACTTCAAGAGGACCTATTGTAAATGAAGATGATTTAATTATTGCTTTATCAACAAATGTAATTGCAGGAGCTGGAATAGATGTTTATGATAAAGAACCCTTACCAGAGAATAACAAACTTAGATTTTTACCTAATGCGCTTCTTACTCCTCACATAGGTTATGTAACAGCTGAAAACTATAGCATTTTTTACAACCAAATGATTGAAGGACTAGAGGCTTGTGTGAATGGAAAGCCTATTAGAGTGCTAGAGTAAAAATGGAGCTACCTGTTGTTAATCACGAGGATTATTTTGCTAAAATTGGTGATGATCATAAATTTCCAATTAATAAATTTGGCGAACTAGCAAATTACTTAATCCAAAATAAAATAGTAAAAAAATTTCACAAACCATCACCTTGCTCATTTGAAACATTAAGCTACGCACATTCAAAAAATTATATTTCAGACATTAAAAATAAAACTTTAAGTAAAGAGGGAATAAAAAAAATTGGATTTCCACTTGTAGATAGTGTTGTACAAAGATCTTTAGTTGCTACAGGGGGAACTGTGCTAGCATCTAAACTTGCAATCAATTATGGCGTATCATGTAATACTGCAGGTGGCAGCCACCACGCAAGTTATGATGGAGGAGCGGGTTATTGCGTATTTAATGATGTTGCAGTTGCGTCACATTATTTACTTAATAGAGGTCTTGCTAATAAAATTTTAATTGTTGATCTAGATGTTCACCAAGGTAATGGTAATTCAGAAATCTTTAAAGACGACAGAAGTGTTTTTACATTCAGCATGCATTCCAAAACTAATTATCCTGCTAAAAAATCAAATAGTGATTTAGATGTAGAACTTGAGGATAATTTAGAGGATGACGCTTATATCAAAACACTTAAACATTATTTAAATGAGTTAAATAAAGAAAATTTTGATTTCATTTTTTACATAGCTGGTGTCGATATTCATTTTAATGACCGATTAGGAAAATTAAAAATTTCTGATGAGGGTATTAAATTAAGAGATGAGCTAGTAGTAGAAAACTTTTTTTCTAGACGAATACCATTTTGTGGGGTTTTGGGTGGTGGCTATAATAAAGATTTTAATAAACTTGTTGAATTACATTCAATGTTACATCAATCTTGTGCTAAATATATAGGATCATGACAAAAAAAATAAATCCAAATTTAACCGCAGAACAAAAATTAATTTTATTCGAAGAAGGGACTGAGCGTGCAGGATCAAGTGAGTTAAATCATGAAAAAAGGGAAGGAAGTTTTCATTGTGCAAACTGTGGAGAAAAATTATTTGACTCGAAAACGAAATATGAGAGTGGATCAGGTTGGCCTTCTTTTTATGAGTCTCTACCAGATGTGTTTGAAACAAAAACAGATCATCATTTAGGTTACGCAAGAACTGAATATCATTGTAAAAAATGTGGTGGACATCATGGCCATATATTTGAAGATGGTCCTAAACCAACCGGAAAGAGATTTTGTAATAACGGGATATGTTTAGTTTTTAAACCAAAGAGCTAAATTTAATGTTTGAAGATATTGATATAAAGGCAATAAAAAAAGAATTAAGAAATTTTTCAAAAAATTACATAGAAAATTTTAATAAAATAGAAAAATTTATAAAATCTGAAATAGATGAAATTTTAACTCTAAAAAAAAAGAATAAATCTATAATACCTGAGATAAGTTTTAATCAGATAGATCAGGAAAATATTCAAGAAATAAGCAATATAAAAAAAAGAGGCTGTGTAATTATCCGTGATGTTTTTGATGATAAAATGATACAGAATTTGAATGAGAAATTAGAGAAATACATCGATGAAAATAATTATTATGAGGATCAAAAAAAAAAATCTAATTTAGATAAATATTTTAGTGACTTACAGTCCGCAAAACCTCAAATTTATGGTCTTTATTGGTCAAGAGCACAGATTGAAATTAGACACTCAGAGGAAATGGCTAAAGTAAAAAAATGGCTTAATAATCTTTGGATTTATGAAAACTCTGAATATAAAGTTTTTGATCCAAATAAAGAATTGTCTTATGCAGATAGAGTAAGAAGAAGAGAGCCAGGGGATGATACTTTGGGACTTTCTCCTCATTGTGATGCTGGATCAATTGAAAGATGGACTGACAGTTATTATCAAAAAATTTATAGAGATATTTTTTCTGACAATTTTGAAAAATATAATCCATTTGAAGCAAAGTATAGAGATAGAACAATAGAGTTCGAGTCTCCTGCGGTTGCACATGTATTTAGAACATTTCAAGGATGGACTGCTTTAACAGAGCAAGGACCAAGTGACGGAACTTTACAATTAATACCTATTGCTAAAGGAATTGCTTATGTTTTAACCAGAGCATTACTAGATGATGTTGAAGAAAATGAATTGTGCGGATCAAAACTTGGTAGAGCTTTATCAGTAAATAAAGATTATCATTCATTACTGTTAAAAGGTTTAATTTCAATTCCAAAAATGAAGCCAGGTGACACTGTTTGGTGGCATCCAGATGTTGTTCATGCTGTTGAAGACAAGCATTCAGGAAAAAATTATTCAAATGTTGTTTACGTTGGTGCAACACCTTATTGTAAAAAAAATCTAGATTATACAGTAAAACAATCAAAAAAATTTTTAGAAGGAAAGAGTCCACCAGATTTTGCGTCTGAAGATTACGAAATTAAATATAAAGATAGAGTTAAATTAAAAGATTTAAGCTCTTTAGCTAAGAAACAATTAGCTTTAGAAGAATGGAATTAATTATTTAAAAGATCTTGAAGTTTATTTTCTTTTTCTAATGCTCTTACTTCATCATAACCACCGATATGCTGGTCATCAAAAAAAATTTGTGGAATAGTTCTTTTTCCATTAGCTTTTTTAATCATTTCATCCATTGCTCCATCAACTTTTGAAATATCTATTTCATTATAAGGCGCATTATTTCTAGCTAATAATCTTTTTGCAGCCTCACAATAATTACATAGCGGACCTGTATACATGGTAATTTTTTTCATGAATTATAGATAGTCACCTTTTTTAATTTTACCAGATATTTCTTTTCTAGAATATTCAAATTTTTTTCGATGTTTTATACTTTTTTGGTTTACTCTTTTTCTCCATAACCTGAAAGATGATGGTTTTAGAGATCTTCGCATAATTTTAATTACATCAGATTCTTTCTTCCCTGTTTTTTTTTCAATTTCCTCGAAAGTGATCCTATCTGCCCAGGCTGCCCAAATGATCCAATCTGGATCGTCCATTTTGGGCTCAGGATTTTTGACTCTGGTAATTGGCCTGTGACCTTTTTTTTTCATAAACCCTTTATATTTGAAAAAAATATTTAATGCATTTTTTTTAGCCTCTGATATTATGTATTAGATAGTCCTTCTTAGCCATCTTTAGCTCCCGGTTTTTAAGGACTATCTTTTTTTATGCTCCCCCTAGATTTCATTCTTTATTTACAGATAATTATTTTTTTATTTATTACACCTGGAACTCCCAGGATTGTAATTATCTCTTATTCAATGAATTATGGAGTCGGAAAATGTATATGGTCTGCTTTAGGTGATGTAACAGCAAATTTGATTCAAGCAACTTTAGTTATTTTTGTCATTGGATCTTTTTTTTCAGAGAACTCAATAATACTTAATGCGTTTAAATGGATCGGAATAATTTATTTATTATATTTAGCTTATGATATTTATAAATCTCGACCAAAAAGTATTTCAAGCGAGGGAGAAATAGAAAAAAGTAACTTATCTTTTTTTAGAGATGGTTTTTTAGTTGCTGGTACAAGCCCTAAGGCTTGGATGTTTTTTCCTTTTATTTTTCCTCAATTTATTGACTTTAATTCTAATTTATTAGTTCAATTTGTAATTTTAATTACAACTTACATTGTTTTAGATTTTTTATCTTTGATTGGATATGCAATGCTTGCACAAAAATTAATAAAGTGGATAACTGCTAATCCAAAAACAATTAATACAATTTCTGCGAGTGTTTTAGTTATTATTGCCGCAATAATTGTTGTAACTCAACAATATTAATTAGATTTGGCCTTTATTGCCACTTGCATAAAATAAAATTTCTTTATTTAATCAGTACATAATTAATTAATTAAAGAGGAAATAAAATGAGATTAAATAAAATAATTTTAAGTTTTGTTTCTGCATTAGTAATTTTATTTTCAACTTCAGTTGCATCATTTGCAAAAGTTGTTGGTGACAAAATTATTTTAGGTGCTGCGATTTCCTTAACTGGTAAATACTCATCAAATGGTGTTCATACTCAAAATGGTTATAACATGGCCGTTGACAGAATTAACAGCATGGGTGGTGTTAAAGTTGGTGGAAAGACTTATAAGTTTGACATTATTTATTACGATGATGAATCAAATCCTAAGAGAGCTGCACAGCTTGCAGAAAGATTAATTTCACAAGATGGTGTTGAGTTTATGCTTGGCCCTTACAGTTCTGGTCTAACAAAAGCAATTGCACCAGTCACTGAAAAATATGGTGTTCCAATGGTTGAAGCAAATGGTGCATCTAGATCTTTGTTTACAAAAGGTTACAAATATCTATTTGCTGTATTAGCTCCAGCTAATCTGTATCTTGATGTTGCTATCGAAACAGCGGTTGAGTTAAATGGTGGAAAACCAGTAAGAATTGCACAAGCGTTTGAACAAGATGCATTCTCACAGGACGTTAGATTAGGTATTTTAGATGCTGCAGAAAGAACTGGTTCTAAAATTATAATCGACGATAAATTACCTAAAGAGCTAAATGATATGGCTGCTACTTTGGTTAAAGTAAAACAGATGAAACCAGATGTACTTGTTGTATCAGGTCACACAAAAGGTGCGTTAACTGCGATCAGACAAATTGCTGAAATGAAAGTTGATGTTCCTATGTTGGCTATGACACACTGTGATGCTGCTAAGCTATCTAAACAGCATGGTAAGAACTCACAGTACGCTCTTTGTGCTTCTCAATGGCACAAGTCATTAACTTATAAAGATGATTTCTTTAAAGATGGTATGACTTATGCTGCAGACTTTGAGAAAGAGTTTGGATATGATCCACCTTACCAATCTGCTGAATCTTCAGCTGCTTTATTGGTATTCAAAGATGCATTTGAAAGAGCAAATTCTTTCGATCAAAAGAAAGTAAGAGATGCTCTTGCAGCTACGAATATGCAAACATTCTATGGAAATATTAAATTTGCACCTGGTGGTCAGAACGTTGACAAACCAATGGTACTTTTCCAAGTAATGTGTGATGCTTCAGGAAGTTGTGAAAACAAAGTTGTTGCTCCATTAAAATGGGCATCAGCTAAGTTGATACATCCAATTCCTAAGTGGTCAGAAAGATAAAATAAAATACTAAAGCCCCCTAGTCATAGGGGGCTTTTTTTTATATAACCCAAAAATACTTTTTATGGATTTTCTTGTATTCCAATATCCTATGATAACTCTCCAAGCTTGCTTGGATGGTATTTTGCTAGGAGTTTTGTTTGCATTGATTGCATATGGAATGGCACTTCAATGGGGTGTGATGAATATAATTAACATTGCACAAGGAGATCTTGTAATTTTAGGAGGATACATTGCATACTTCATGTATCTCTATGGTATTCATCCAGCATGGGGAGTAATTGTTGCGCCAGTAATAATGTACTTTGTTGGTATAGCGATTTACAAACTCGTAATTAATAAAGTAGTAGATAGAGATCTATTTATCTCTATTTTAGCAACTTTTGGAATAAGTATTCTTTTCATGCAACTAATGAATTTTGCATTTGGTGCAGACGTCGTACTTGCAAATTCTGGTTACGGAACAACTATGTTGTTTGATAATAATGTTGTGTTACCAAATTCAAAAATATTTTCAGCGTTTATAAGCATTGTATTTGCAGTTTGTTTGGTTATTTACATGAAAAAATCTAAGTTAGGACGTGCAATTAGAGCTACAGCTCAAAATGCAAGAGCTGCAAAGATTTTAGGTGTCGATACAGAAAAAGTTTATGCTGCAACATTTGGAATAAATGCTGCTCTTTGTGGTGTTGCTGGTGCTTTGATATCTATAACTTTCACAATTCATCCATACATGGGATTGCCCTACACAATCAGATCTTTCATGATCGTAATTGTTGCAGGATTAGGAAACTTACCTGGTGTAGCAATGTCGGGAATGGGATTAGGAGTATTTGAAGAATTTGCAGATTATATACTGGGTACAGAATTTAGAATTGGTTCAGTATTTTTATTATTAGTATTAATCCTGGTTTATCGAAGATTTAAACTTTCAAGAAAAAGAGAATATTTAAAGTAAGATTGAGATGAAAAATGAATAAGAATTTTGTTTTATATGCAGCAATATTAATATTTGGATTAGCTGCCCCTTTTTTATTTCCAGCCTTTAAAGTTCAGCTCTCAATCCTTTGTGTTTTAATAGTTCTTGCTACTACTTGGAACATCCAAGGTGGGGAGATGGGGTATAATTCATTTGGAAATATATTATTTTACGGATTAGGAATGTACTTATGTGCTTCTGTTCAAGTTGGAATGTTTTTTCCATTAGCTGAATGGACAGAGAGTGGAGGGGAAAAAACATTTGTTCATACTCCAACACAGTTTTTTCAAGGTATGGCAGTTGGACTTGTCGTAGCTGCTGTAGTTCCAACTATTGTAGCTGGTTTGATAGGATATTCTATTCTTGGACTTAGAGGACATTATTTTGCAATTTGTACATTAGGTTTAGGTGTAGCTGCGGGTGAAATTTCTGGTGGAATAGAAATTATTGGAGCAGGTCAAGGGTTTACTACACCACCTTTTCCAAATGTTGGTAGCTTAGAAGCAAGGGGGGAGTTTTTCTATTTCTTAAGCTTCTTCACATTAGTGCTCACATTCATTGCGGTTCGTTCAATCTATTCTACAAGATTTAAATTAATACTTAACGCTATTAGAGATAATGAGGATAAAGCTGAAGCAATGGGTATTGAAACAATGAAGTATAAAATTATTGGTTGGATGATCTCAGCTTTCTTTTGTGGATTGGCAGGAGGAATTATGGGTGGCTTGGTTGGATACATCGATTCAACAGATGTTGCATTTGACGGAAGAGAAATGGGAGTATTCATGGTACTGATGGCAATACTTGGAGGTAAAGGAACTCTTTGGGGCCCAATTATTGGTGCAACTATATTTCATATTTTTAAAGAAGGCTTTTGGACATTCTTTTTAGGTTGGCAGTATGTTGCTCTTGGAGTTTTGATTGTTGTGATTGTGATTTATTTTCCAGAAGGAATTATGGGATGGCTTAGAGAAAAATATCCAGAGCGATTTGGTGAAGTAGTGGATGAAAAAGATCGTAAAGCACAGGTAGAACTTAAATGAGTATTTTAGAAGTTAGCAATGTAAGTAAATCTTTTGG
>CACDQA010000023.1 GCA_902554745.1 uncultured Pelagibacteraceae bacterium | reverse complement strand
GGGCTTTATGGAGTACCCATCCAACAGATGAAAAACTTACTGCAAGATTAGAAGAGGGCTCTCAATTTGTGAGAGATCAAAACTACATAAAAGCAAAAGATATTTTTACTGAAGTAATTAATCTTGATCAAAGTTGGGCTGAGGCTTGGAATAAAAGAGCAACTGTACTTTATATGTTAGGAGAATTTCAAAAGTCTCAAGATGATATAGATCAAGTATTAGCCTTAGAACAAAGACACTTTGGAGCTTTAGCAGGGCAGGGTTTAGTAAATATTCAGCTAAAGAATTATGAAAAAGCAATAAGAAGTTATGAGCAAGCACAAGAAATTTACCCTGCTATGAGATCACCAAAAATAATGATTAAGCAAATAGAAGAATTAATGAAACAGCAAACAATATAATGTGCGGAAGATACGTAGTAAAAAACCCTGTAACAAAAACGAATAAATTAGTTAAATCTGCAATTCAGGTTGAGGATATTGAAAACTATAATGCTCATCCATATCAAAAACTGCCTGTAATAAAAAAATACAAAAATGGAAATACTTTAGAAAATCTACAATGGGGTTTAGTTCCAGGATGGGCTAAAGATAAAGATTTTAAAGCTTTGATTAATGCAAGACTTGAGACCATTGATGAAAAGGTTTCATTTAAAAAATTGATAAAAAACAACCGATGTGTTGCTGTAGCAGATGGTTTTTATGAATGGAAAAGGGAAGAGAAAGAAAAAACTCCTCATTATTTTACCCGTGAAGACACAAACCCTATTTATTTTGCTGGTATCTTTGAAAACGATCAGTTTTGTTTAATTACAGAGGAAGCAAAAGAAAATATAAATGAAATTCATCACAGACAACCAGTTATTTTAAATCAAGCTGATATTAATCGTTATTTAAATTTAGAATTACAAGGTTCAGCGTTTTTAAAAGAACGTAAAATTCCAAATTTAATTTTTCATGAAGTGTCAAAAGATGTTAATAAACCTACAAATAACAGCGCTTCCTTAATTCAAAAAGTTTAATTAGTCTCTAAAATTAACAAAATCAATGGGAAGCCCAATATCAATTCCTTTAATTGCAGTTATAGCTTCTTGAAGGTCATCTTTCTTTTTACCATCTACTCTTAATTCATCACCTTGGATTTTAATTTGAATTTTAAGTTTTAGTTTTTTAATGTCAGCAATAACTTTTTTAGCATTTTCTTGGCTAATTCCTTCTTTTAATTCACTTACTTGTCTAATAGATCCTCCTGACGCTCCTTCTGAGCTTTTAACCTCTAAAACTCTTGGATCTATTTTCCTTCTAACTAAATGGGTTTGTAACAATTCATTTACTTGCTTTAATTTTAATTCATCAGGTGCATTGGTAGTGACCGTCTTATCTTTTCGTTCGATTGAAATATGAAGTCCCTTAAAATCATATCGATTGCCAATTTCTCTTAAACAATTTGCTAAAGCATTATCAAATTCTTGATAATTTATTTTACTGATTACATCAAATGAAGGCATATTTATATTATACAGCATTTATGAACAAAATTTAAACTAAAATCCAAATTCTATTAATAATAAGGCATTTTAGCTTATTGAGTTAACTGTAAATAATAATATATTTAACTGATGCTCTCTTATATAATTCCATTTTTAATACTTATCTTAGTGGTCGTTTTTATACATGAATACGGACACTACTATTTTGCAAGAAAATATGGAGTAGGTGTTACAGATTTTTCAATTGGTTTTGGTAAAGAGTTATTTGGTTGGAATGATAAATCAGGCACAAGATGGAAAATATGCGCAATTCCTCTTGGTGGATATGTAAAATTTTTTGGAGATAGGAATGTTTATTCACAAGCAGACCATCAAGAAATCTTAGAAAAATATAACGAAGAGGAAAGGGAAAAATTATTTATTTTAAAACCCTTATACCAAAGAGTTTTAATTGTATTTGGGGGCCCTTTAGCTAATTTTTTACTAGCTTTAGTAATATTTTTTTCAATTTATACTTTCATTGGCAAAGATTTTACCCCCGCAGTCATAAATGAAGTTCAAAAAGATAGTCCAGCAATGGCAGGAGGTCTAAAAGCTGAAGATATAATTTTAGAGATAGATGGCAATGAAGTTAAAAGCATTATGGAAGTTTCTAAGTTTATCACTATGTCTACTGGTGATTTTATAGACTTTAAAGTTAAGCGTTCCTATGATGAATTAATACTAAAAGTAAAACCTAATATTGTTGAAGGTGATGATGGATTAGGTAATAAAATTAATAAAAGAATGGTAGGTATTAAGCTTGGTGCCTACAATAATAAAGTTAACCATGTCAAATTAGGACCTGCGCAGGCTTTATATCATGCAGGTTATGAAGTTTATTTTGTAAGCGTTTCCTCGTTAAAATACATCGGAGGAATGATTTTAGGTAAAGCGGATACTTCTCAATTAGGAGGACCAATTAGAATTGCAAAAATTTCAGGACAAGTTGCAACCTTTGGAGTGTTGGCTTTCATTAGTATGATGGCTTATATTTCAATAAGTTTGGGTCTTATTAATCTATTTCCAATACCAATGTTAGATGGAGGGCATTTAATGTTTTATGCGTTTGAGAAAGTTTTAGGCCGACCTTTGTCTCAAAAAACTCAAGAAGGATTTTTTCGAATCGGATTGTTTTTGTTGTTATCATTGATGTTTTTCACCACATTTAATGATCTAAAAGACCTAGGTTTATTTAGATAATTCACATTTTAAAACGTTTAAAAAGTCAATAAATCCAACGTTAATTTAAGTTTTTACAATATATTGTGTGTTTTTAAAAACTAAACACTAAAAAAAAGCTTGATTTATCAACGTTTATGACAAGTATAAATATTAACCAACAAAACCGGAGCTAAAATGAACAAAAAACAACTAATTGCTAAGCTTTCTGGCTCATTAAATTTGAGCAAAGCAGATGCTGAGCGAACTTTTGATACAATTACCAACACTATTTTAGATGCTCTAAAAGGTGATGATTCAGTAAAAATTGCTGGATTTGGTACGTACAAAGTTGCTAAGAGAAAAGCAAGAGTTGGAAGAAACCCAAGAACAGGTGAGCAGATTCAAATCGCTGCTTCTCAAAAGGTAAAATTCTTACCAGCTAAAGCTTTAAAAGAAGTATTCAACAGATAATATTTTTTTTTAACAGCCCTAACGTTTTAAAAACACGTTCAGGGCTGTTACTATATGCAAAAACTGCATAGCCAATTTTCCTAATCAGCGTTAGTTTTAAAAATTAATAAAACTATAAGACACCACTTAAACAAGTGGAGGTCTAATGACTAAAATAATAAAAAAAATATCAGCACCGCTTCTTAGTTTAATATTTTTATTAAACATGAGTAGTGCAGGTATGGCAGAGACAACTGTCTCTGGAGAAGTTCAAGCGATATTTAACTCGCTTCTATTTTTAATTTGTGGTTTCCTTGTCATGTTCATGGCAGCAGGTTTTGCGATGCTGGAATCTGGTATGGTAACTTCAAAAAGTGTATCAGTAATTTGTGCTAAAAATATAGGTCTATATTCAATTGCCGGAATTATGTTTTGGCTTTTTGGTTATAATTTAGCTTATGGAATTCCAGAAGGAGGATACATTGGAACATTTACACCTTGGTCAGATGCAAGTGCAGTTGACACAGGTTATGCAGATGGATCAGACTGGTTCTTCCAAATGGTATTCTGCGCAACAACAGTTTCAATTTGTTCAGGTGCTATGGCTGAAAGAATTAAGTTATGGCCGTTTTTCTTATTTGCAGCTATTTTAGCTGGAGTAATTTATCCAATCGTTATGGGTTGGCAATGGGGTGGAGGCTGGTTAGCAGAACTAGGTTTCTCTGATTTTGCTGGTTCAACTTTAGTACACTCAACAGGTGGTGCGGCTGCTTTAGCAGGTATCATGTTGTTAGGTGCTAGATATGGAAGATTTGATAGTAAAGGTGAAGCGAAAGCAATTAAACCTTTTGCTGCTTCTTCAATTCCATTAGTAACTGTTGGGGTATTTATATTATGGTTAGGTTGGTTTGGATTCAACGGTGGATCTCAACTAGCTATTGGAACATTTGATGATGCAGTTGCTGTATCAAGCATATTTATCAATACTAATCTTGCTGCTTGTGGTGGTGTTATGGCTGCTGCAATAATCACAAGATTAATGTTTGGTAAAACAGATGTAATTCAAATGTTAAACGGAGCAATTGGTGGTCTTGTAGCTGTAACAGCTGAACCATTAGCGCCATCACCTTTAGCAGCTATTTTCATTGGAGCTGTAGGTGGATTGATCGTAGTGTTCGGAACTAAGTTATTATTCAGTTTCAAACTTGACGATGTTGTAGGTGCAATTCCAGCTCACATGTTTGCTGGTATTTGGGGAACATTAGCAGTGCCATTAACAAACGCCGATGCATCGTTTAGTGCACAATTAATTGGTGTACTTTCAATTAACATTTTTGTGTTTGCTGTGTCCTATGTGATCTGGTCAATAATGAAAGCTACGTTTGGAATTAGATTAAGTAAAGAAGCTGAAACCAAAGGTACTGACGTTACAGAAACAGGAGTAATAGCATACGCAATACGTGACTAATTGCATACAATGCAATATAGAGGCTCTTCGATCTCCATGTCGTTATCTCATTGAAGAGCCTCTGTAGAACAAAATTAACTAAAATCTCTCTCTCTAGTTAGTTAACTAAAGGCCCCAGAAATGGGGCCTTTTTATTTTATACATGCTTAAACAGCATAACTCTTTTGTCCTATAAGCAATTCTTTATTTCAAAAATTTTTATAAGAAACATTTCTTAACAAGGAGAGATAATGACACAAATTCTAAAGACTTTAATTATAAGTTTAATATCTGTATTAAGCTTATCTAACTTTGCTTCAGCAGAAACAACAATGTCAGCTGAAGGACAATATATATTTAATTCACTTGGGTTTTATTTAGGTGGTGTATTAGTTGCTTTTATGGCCGCAGGTTTCTGCATGCTAGAAAGCGGATTAGTAACAACAAAAAGTGTATCAACAATTGCAGCCAAAAATATTGGTAAATTTGCGATTTGTTCATTAATATTTTTTCTATGTGGGTATAATTTAGCTTACGGTATCCCAGAAGGTGGTTTTATTGGATCTTTCTCAATGTGGAGTGATTCCTCTGAACTAGCTACTGGTTATTCAGATTATTCAGACTGGTTCTTTCAAACAATGTTTGTATGTGCAACTGCCTCTATAGTTTCAGGAGCTGTAGCTGAAAGAATTAAAATTTGGCCTTTTTTCATCTTTGCTGCAATCATGGCTGGAGTAATTTATCCAATTTCAATGGGTTGGCAGTGGGGTGGAGGTTGGTTAGCAACTTCAGGCTTTTCTGACTTTGCTGGATCAACTTTAGTTCATGCGTGTGGTGGTGCCGCTGCATTAGCTGGTGTTATAGTTTTAGGTGCAAGAGAAGGAAGATTCTCAAAATCAGGTGAAACTAAATCTTTAGTACCGTTTGCTGCATCTTCAATTCCATTAGTAACACTTGGAACATTTTTACTTTGGTTTGGTTGGTTTGGTTTTAATGGCTTTAGCCAATTAGCTATGGGAACTTTTGATGATGTTAATGCAATTAGTAAAATTGCAGTCAACACTCATTTAGCAGGTGCCGCTGGTACTGTTGCTGCAGCAGTTGTAACAAGATTGCTTGGTGGAAAAACTGATATCGTTATGATGTTAAATGGTGCATTAGCTGGATTAGTTGCAATCACAGCTGAACCTTTAACTCCAAGTCCTGTATTAGCAATTGTAATTGGAGCTATTGGATCATTGATTATGTACTTTGGTACAAAATTTTTAGAAAGTAAAAAAATCGATGATGTAGTAGGTGCAATCCCTGTGCATATGTTTGCAGGTATATTTGGAACTTTAGTTGTTCCAATAAGCAACCCAGATACAAATTTTGGAACTCAATTAACTGGTGTAATTGCTGTATGTTTGTTTAGCTTCATACTTTCTTACATTACATTTAGACTTCTTAAACAAACTATTGGTCTTAGAATTAGTGCTCAAGCTGAAAAACTTGGAACTGATGTTGCTGAAGTAGGTGTTAAAGCTTACGCAATAAGAGACTAAAGTATCTCTCTATATATTAAAGGCTCCTTAGAAATAAGGAGTCTTTTTTATTTTTTTATAATATTTTGAAGAGTTTCTAATACTTCTTTAGCATGGTCTTTTACTTTAACATTATTCCAAATCTTGATTATTTTACCTTTTTTATCGATTAAAAAAGTAGTTCTAACTATTCCCATAAACTCTCGTCCCATGAATTTTTTTTTAGCCCAAACTTTGTATTTTTTTAAAACTTTTATTTCTTCATCAGACAATAGATCAAATTTGATTTTGTATTTATCTCTGAATTTGTCATGACTTTTTAAATTATCTTTAGAAATACCCAAAACTTCACAATTCAATTTTTTAAATTTTGGAAGTAACTTGTTAAAATCATTGGTTTCAATTGTACACCCTGGAGTATCGTCTTTAGGGTAAAAATAAATAATTACATAATTTCCTATTGAATCTTTAAGAGAGTATTCTTTTTTATTTGTAGATGGTAATTTAAAAATTGGTGCTTTTGTATTTTCTTTAATCATTTATTTCGTTTTCCTCCCAAAGTTTTTTGTAATCAATTAAAGGTGATAAGCCGTAACTTGAATTAATATTTGTTAGATGTAGTGATAAACTTTTTAAGGGAGAAACACAAATTTCTTTTGAATATATTTCATTTAAATATTTTTCAAATGGATCGTGTCTGTCTAAACAATTTTTATAAAAGTTATCCCAATATTTATCTAATAAGTTTTTAGTTGTCAGGAAGGTACATAGTGTTTTATCTACAGTTCTCCAATGACGTTTATTTCCAATCAAAACATTTGTTTTTTCATTATTCATGTAAAGATAAGGATAATCAGATGGACACATAAAAATATCCTTATTTATTTGTGATGCAATTCTTTCATAAGAAGCCACCATTTCCTCCAACATTGGCTCAAAATGTAAATAATCATCCTCAATAAAGTAAATTAAATCTTCACTAGCATCTTTTCCAATTTCAAAACTTTGAAGTAAACTTGCAAGGTTTGCAAAAGTTTCTTTATTTTTTTGTTCTGATATTTCATTTTTATATTTTGAGTAATCTAAATTGATTATCTCTATATTATTTCCATCAATTATTTTTTTAATTCTATTAAGGTTTTCAATACTTGAATTATCATCAACAATTATTGTTTTAACATTTATGGTGGGGTGTTTATTTTTTAAAAAATTAATCGATCTAATAAGGGAATTTAATGATCTTTTAGTATATTCAATTTTCGGATGCTCAAATAACCTTCTTCTAT
This sequence comes from uncultured Pelagibacteraceae bacterium, assembly GCA_902554745.1. Lineage (GTDB taxonomy): Bacteria > Pseudomonadota > Alphaproteobacteria > Pelagibacterales > Pelagibacteraceae > Pelagibacter. The sequence goes on along the minus strand of CACDQA010000023.1, from coordinate 4,138 downwards.
TTTGATCCCAAATCTCAATATCTGTATTCATCCTTAAAACAATTAGTATTGAATTTACTTTTTTTGTAATTTTGACTTCACCCAAAGGTAAAACTATAGATTTTTCATTCAAAATCGATAATTCATCATTTAATTCCTTTCCTAATGTTGGGGAGGAAAAATTATTTTGATCTAAAATTTCGTATCCTAATAATTTACAGATTTTGATAAAAAATTTTTTCATAATGTGTTATAGGTTTTATAATATTATGGTCATTAAATCATTACAAACTCTAGTTAGCGAAACTTTAAAAGAGATTAAAACAATTAATGCAGATGAAGCTTATCAAATGGTTCAAAATAAAAATTGTAATTTAATCGATATAAGAGAAAGTAATGAGTTAGAAAACACAGGTAGCGTTGAAGGTGCAAGTCATATCCCAAGAGGAATGCTTGAAGTATATTTAGATCCAAACAGCCCTATATTTCAAAATGGACAATTAGACCAAAATAAAGAATTTGTTTTATTTTGTGCAGGAGGCGTAAGATCAGCTTTAGCTGTAAAATCTTTAAAAGATATGGGATATCATAAAGTATCACACATCGATGGTGGGTTTGGTTCTATAGCTAGCAGCAAATTTAAAATAATTTAATTAGCACTAAATTCTTCTAAAGCATATTCAAGTCTATCTTGTCCCCAAAAAATTTTATTATTTACTATAAAGGTTGGGGTTCCAAAAACTTCTTTTTGAAAAGCATCAGTAGTTAATTGAATTAATTTATCTTTAACTGATTGTTCTTTTATAGATTGAAAAAATTCTTCACTATTGATATTTAAATCTCTTATTAATTTAGACATATTCTCAACATTTGATAAGTCATAATTATCTTTCCAATAAGCATCAAAAAAACAATTCAAGTAATCGTTTTGCTTATCCTTACTAACACTAATATACCCCCTCATTATATTTAAAGAATTTATTGGAAAATTTGAATTCCATTTGAATTCAATGTTGTTTTTTTCAGATACCAAGTTGCAATCATTTATATTATTTTTTAATTTATATTTGTTAAATGCAGGAGAATCAATTCCAGCTAACTTATGAAGACCTCCTAAATAAATTGGTTTGTAATTAAATATGATATTTTTATGTTTAAGAATTTTTTTGTGCGCTATGTATGCATATGGGCTAATTATATCGAAATAAAAATCTATATGATTACTCATATAAACTAATTCTTTTTGCGTAAAAGATTCTAATTATCCAATATAAAAATAGACCTATAGGACCAATTAAATAAGTCATAATTAATGGCACAGCCATCAAAACTTTATTTATAGAAAACTTTTGAGAGTCTTTAACAATCCAGCCACCAATAAATAAGTTTATTGCTATGAAATGAGTCCAAAATATCATTATGTATAAATGGTCTTCAAACAATCTAGATAACTCACTAAGACCAAGATAAAGGGAAAAATTTTCATCAAAATCATAACCAATTAAATAAGATTTATATAAAATGAAGATATAAACACCACTTAATATGAAAAAAGGAAAAATTGATGTTACAAAAATTCTACTTAAATGTGATTGAGGAAATACTATCAAGATAAACCAAAAAGGTAGAACTCCTAGATTGATCCACATGTAAAGTGTCTCAATTGTGAAATAAGTATAAATTTGTTCAATCATTTAGATATATTATATTAAATCTAACAATGATTCCTATAAGAAATAGAAAAAAAACGCTTCAAGTAACTGTCGATGAGATGCGTAATTTTGCCTTTGCATATGTTGAAAAGTATGCTCCTTCAAAACAACAACTCAAAACTTATTTATTAAAAAAATACATGAAACTATCAGCATCTGATGTAAGAAAAAAAGATGTAAATAAATTGATTGATATTGTTTTGTCCGACCTAGAAAAAAATAGATTTATAAATGATCAATTTTATTCTGAAAGTAAAGCTAAAAGTATGATTCAAAGAGGAAACTCAATTAATAAGATTAGAAATTATTTAATTGGAAAAGGGATTAACGAAACATTTATCAAAGATACAGTTGATAAAATAAAGAAAGATAATTCTGATCAGGATTTTTTTTCAGCAATAAAATTATGTAAAAAAAAAAGAATAGGTCCGGCAAGAGCAGAGGATAATAGAACTTTATTTTATAAAAAAGATATATCTTTACTTGCAAGAAATGGTTTTGATTTTGAAACATCAAAAAAAGTAATGGATATAGAAAAAAATGAATATCTAAAAATAATAAATCTACTTTGACTTTTTATCTTTTTCTTCTTTTACAAGCAGATTTATTTTATTTCTTATGTAATTTTTTACAAAAACAAATACCAATAATCCAAAAATTGAAACAGAAACAATAATTATCAATATTATTCTTAATTGTTCATCCATTATAAAATATTTTTATTTTTCAAAATTATACTTGGATTTTTTAAACCTTTTTTACCGTACAAAATTTCATTTCCCTCAAAATCACTTACAGTTCCACCCGCATTTTCTAAAATTGCATGACCAGCTGCTATATCCCACTCATATGCCCTAGGTTCAGCAACATAACCATCATATTCACCAGCGGCAACGACACAGAATTTCAAAGAACTTTTCATTCTAATATTTTCTTTTACCCCTAAATCATCATAAATTTTTTGAATTTCAGGCTTTATTTTAGTTGAGTACGAAATAAATTTTAAATTTCCTGTTTTTTTAGCATGTAAATTATTTAAGTTTATTTTTTTACCATTGCTAAATTCAAAAGCATTACCTTTCTCAAATGAATAAAACATTCTTTTTTTTGCTGGAGCATTTATTAATCCAGCAACAGGTCTATTATTAATAATCAAACCAGCATTAATGGTAAATTCTTCTAAATTATTAATATAATCATATGTTCCATCAATAGGATCAACCAGCCAGAAATCTTTTAAATTTAGGTTATCTTTATTTTCAGAGGTCTCCTCTGAAATGATAGGTAAATTTGGAGTAACCTCAGAAATTTTTTTTGATATAAATTTATTTACTTCTAAATCACCATTACTTACCGGTGTATTGTCTGATTTTATTTTTTTTATCAAACCCTTATTTCTTAATTGTATAGCTAAATCTCCAGCCTCTAAAAAATTATCAATTAAATTTTCAACAATCTCTTTTAAGTTCACCTTCATTTTCCTAATTTTTTTAATTCAACATTTTTTGCGTTAATCACTTTTTTTCCAGCATTTTCAAAATTAACTGTCACTTTATCGTTAATTATAGATTGCACTTGCCCAATTCCCCATTCTTTTTTTTGAGGATTAGTGACTTTGTCACCTGGTTCATAATCTAAAATCATTTAATTTAACTTATATTGTAAATAAGTATAAATACCACCTTATGAATAAAGATTTAAATTCTATTGGATTAGATAAAAAACCCTCAGATACTAATATAGTTGTCGCAATGTCAGGTGGAGTAGATTCTTCCACTGTAGCAGGCATCATGAAAAAAGAAGGTTACAATGTAATTGGTATAACACTAAAACTTTATGACGATGGCAAAGAGGTAGCAGCATCAAAACAATGTTGTTCAGGTCAAGATATAATGGACGCTAAACGTGTTGCACATAAATTAGGTATAGAGCATAAAATTTTATATTACCAAGATAAGTTTAAGCAAGGTGTTATAGATAATTTTGTAGAGAGTTATTTAAAAGGTGAAACTCCAATTCCATGTGTTCAATGTAATCAAACTGTTAAATTTAAAGATTTGTTTGAAGTTTCAAAAGAACTCAAAGCTGATGCATTAGTTACCGGTCATTATGTAAAAAGTATTACTGAAAATAAAACTACAAACATGTATAGAGCAATAGATGAAAATAGGGACCAAAGTTATTTTTTATTCAACACAACTAGAGAACAATTAGATTATTTAAGATTTCCCTTAGGCGGAATGTTAAAAGACAAAACTAGAGAAATTGCAAAAAATTTAGATTTAAACGTTGCTGATAAACCCGATAGCCAAGATATCTGTTTTGTGCCAAATGGTGATTATGCTTCAGTAATACAAAAGTTCAGACCAGACTCCTTTCAGAAAGGAAATATAAAAAATTTAAATGGTGAGGTAATTGGTGTTCATGATGGAATTATTAATTTTACA
>CACDQA010000022.1 GCA_902554745.1 uncultured Pelagibacteraceae bacterium | reverse complement strand
GCAGTACAGCTTATAATCTTTCCGTTCATGGACCAATTTTAAGCCTTCATTCAAAAAAATTATCAATATCACCTATAAGTGCGTTTAGACCAAGAAGATGGAAGGGCAAAATTGTTAATGATCAATCAAAAATTATAATTAAAAATTTAAATCCCTCTAAAAGACCTATAAGTGCTGTTTCAGATAATTTAGAAGTAAGAAATGCAAAATCTATTATTGTTAAAACAAATAACAAAATTAAATTTAATCTTCTATATGATAAAAATAGAAGTTTACAAAAAAAAATAAAAATTGAACAACTTAGAAGAGAAACTAGTTAAATATTTACTTTAAAGATATAAGTTTAATTTATTACTTCGACTTAAATTTAATTAATGATATCTTTTAATTCATGAAAAAAATACTTACTACAATATTTATTTTTATTTTAGTTAATAGTAATTCATATGCTGGTTCTAAGTGGGGCAAAGGTGAATTAAAACTTGATGATTTTGTAGTAGAGAAATTTATAGAGTATATTAAAGGTGGTCACACACAGACGCCTTATTTATTTGCTGTTTCAAAAGATGGATGGGGATATAATTATTACTATTGTGGAAGTGGCATGAATTGCCAAGGTGGTGCAGAACAAATTTTAGAGGAGTGCTCTAGATATTCAAAAGATGTTGAATGTTTTCTATTTGCAAGAAAAAGAACCATTAAATGGAAAAATGGAATTAACCCAGGTAAAGGAAAGGCCTCTAAGATAAGTAGTAAACTATCAGATAGTGAAATTAGAGCAAAGTTAACTGAATTGGGTTTTTTAGGGAGTAGTAGTAAATCCTCATCATCAACTAATACCACAACATCAGAAACAAAAAAAATTGAAAAAAAATCTAATCTAACCAAAGAGCTAAAAGAATTAAAAGAGTTATTTGATGCTGGAGTTTTAACAAAAGAAGAATTTGAAAAAGCAAAAAAAAAAATATTAAACTAATTAATTCAAAATGAAAAAACTGTTAGGGATCTTGGTTCTTGGCTTCTTGTTAAGTGGAAATGCTCATTCAAATGAAAACAACGAATTATACCTTAAGTGTATAGATAATATTACAACAGTAAATAAAGGAAATTTTGAAAAAGGTATTAACGGGTATAAGTATTTTTTTTTTAAATTTAAAAAAAAAGTTGATTTTACAAAAGATCCAAATCCATTTCTTGGAATTGAAAAATGGAAGGTGAGAGATCAAAAAGAAATTGGAAAAAAAAGAAGAAAAATAAGATGGTTCGATAAAGTCTCATATTGGAATGATCCTAATAATAAAATGATAATTAATAAATTTAAATTCACGCAAGAGAAAATTGAAAGTGATTATGTTACAATGAAACATATAGTCATTAATAAGACCAGTGAGCCAAAAAAATGGGAATATACTTATGATTATTTGTTTAAAGATATAGATGGAGAAAACAGTTTTATTGTTGTTGATTATTGTCAAGAAATGACAAAAAAAGAATTAAATAAATTTGCTAAAAAAAAAATATTTTAACGACTACTTGATTGCATCACACCCACATCACAGTCACGTCACACTCACTCAAGAAATTTGATTAAAATTAAAATCCTGGAAAAAAATTAACGTTGATTTTATTGAGTGATGGTGCCCCCGCACGGATTCGAACCGCGGACCTATTGATTACAAATCTTGTATCACTGATTAAATAAATATTGATTAGTAATATTTATAAACAATCCTCAGTAATCTCGACACACGTACGACACAGTGCTAAAGTTTGTATATGCTGGGTGAAATTTTTAGAAGTTTTAAAAAGTCTTCGACAATAAAAAAATTAACTAAAGAGTATATAGATTATCAAAACAAATCATACTCAAGTGCTTTAGGTATGATTGATTCTATGACATCTGATAAAAAAAATAAGATATTGGATAAAATTGTTGAATTATCTTTGAATGAACCAAACAACCAACAACCAATTAATAAATTTAATATAACCAAAACAAAGTTAATAAAAACAATAGAAGAATTAGAAGATTTAGGATGTATTATATTTGCTAAAGGGCATTATGTTCCTATTAGTGCAATACTTTACCCACAAACGTTAGAATATATATTCTACAAAGAAAGAAGAAATAAGGAAGATAAAGAAAAAATGGCAAAAGATTTGATAAGTTATTTTGAAGATAATAAAATGGGAAATATTGTTGAAATAGATTATGAATAAAATTTTAGGGATAATGGTTCTCTGTTTGCTATTGGTGTCTTGTAGATATGATGGAGAAAACTACGGATTTGGAAAACGATTAACAGTCATAGAACAAAACAACGATCTTATCACTATTCAATGGTTTCCCAACATTGCCTCTAAAAAATTAATCTTTAATAAAGCTAAAAAACATTGTTTACAATATGAAAAATATCCCATCGCTGGTGAACTTGTTAAAGGTGCATATGATTTGCAAACTCAAACTTATAAATGTGAAAAACCATCTGTAAATGGTAATAAGAACTTTGTAGTTTTATATCTATATGGTGATGAAATAGAAGCGCTTCCAGAAGCAGAAAAGCATTGTTTAAAATTTGAGAGATCTGCAAAATATAAATCAAAAGAAGATTACAAAGTAGTTTTTGATTGTGTAGATTAGTTAATAACGAATACTTGATCACGACACAACCTCGACACACTCACGACACACTCAAACCTAAAATTGTTTAGAAATTAAATTTTGTAGCAATAATAATTATTGATTTAGTTGAATGATGGTGCCCCCGCACGGATTCGAACCGCGGACCTATTGATTACAAATCAATTGCTCTACCAGCTGAGCTACAAGGGCATGCGCAATAATTATTAATTATTTGATAAATAATCAACTCTTTTTTTTTATATAACTAAGGTGATGAAACACTATTGCAGCACTATTTGAGATATTTAAACTTTCTATATCCTCATTAATATTAATTTTAACAAAAAAATCTGCATATTTACCTGTATGCTGTCTCATACCAAATCCTTCTGATCCAAATAGAAGGATGTTATTTCCTTCCCATTTTATTTCTGTAAAATCTTTTTTACCTTTTGCATCAAACCCATAAACCCAGAAATTTTTTTCTCTTAAATTTTTTAAAGTGGAATTAATATTAGATACTTGAAATATATTTACGTGTTCCATGCATCCACTAGCTGATTTATACATCAACTTACTATCACGTGGAAAATGTCTTTCTTTAATTATCAATCCATCAATGTCAAATGATGCAGCGCTTCTGATTAATGAACCAATATTTCTCGGATCAGTAACCTCATCAAGACAGACAAGTGTTAAATTATTTTTATCTTTTATGAATTGTTTTAGATCTGGCTGATCCAAATGTTCAATCTCTGCAACATAACCATTATGCATTAATTGTTCTTTAGAAGTATATTTGTCTAATTCTTTTTTAGATTTAAAGTAAACTTTAACGTCCTCTAAAATGTTTTTATTTGGGTTTTTTCTATGAATATTTTTTTTAGACTCTTCCGTTAAAAATACTCTTAAAACCTTTCTTTTAGGGTTTCTAAGAGCCTCAATAACTGCGTGTTGACCAACAATGAAAAATGATGATTTATTCATAAATTTGTATCTGTTTTATACGGTTTTTTATATATTTTCCTATTAAATCACGTGTTGCATTTGCATAAATAAAATATATAAAACGCTTGTTATTTGAAGCTTTATTGAACAAGGGGACACTTCCCCAAAGGAGGGGTTCCAGAGCGGTCAAATGGGGCGGGCTGTAAACCCGTTGACTTCGGTCTTCGAAAGTTCGAATCTTTCCCCCTCCACCATTTAATAAATTTTAGATAACATGGAGTGTTACTCTTGGGGTTGTGCGGGTGTAGTTCAATGGTAGAACGCTAGCCTTCCAAGCTGGATGTAAGGGTTCGATTCCCTTTACCCGCTCCAAGAAATTAAAATTAGAAGAAACAAAAAAAAACTGAGGTAAAACGTAATGTCAAAAGAAAAATTTGTAAGAAACAAACCCCACTGTAACATTGGGACTATTGGTCATGTCGATCATGGTAAAACAACTCTTACTGCCGCAATTACAAATGTATTAGCACAAGCTGGCGGCGGAACTGCAGTTGCTTATGATCAAATTGATAAAGCACCTGAAGAAAAAGAAAGAGGTATAACAATTTCAACAGCACACGTTGAGTACGAAACTGAAAAAAGACACTATGCTCACGTAGATTGTCCTGGTCACGCTGACTATGTTAAAAACATGATCACTGGTGCTGCACAAATGGATGGAGCTATTTTAGTTGTTAACGCGGCTGATGGTCCAATGCCACAAACAAGAGAACATATTCTTTTAGGAAGACAAGTTGGTATTCCTGCAATTGTTGTTTACTTAAATAAAGTAGACCAAGTTGATGATAAAGAAATGATTGAGCTTGTTGAAGAAGAAATTAGAGAACTTTTAACTTCATACAAATACCCAGGTGATAAAACACCAATCGTTAAAGGTTCAGCGTTAGCAGCTGTTGAAGGTAGAGATGATGAAATTGGAAAAAATTCAATTTTAGAATTAATGAAAGCTGTTGATGAACATATTCCACAGCCTGCTAGAGAAGTTGATAAACCGTTCTTGATGCCGATTGAAGATGTATTCTCAATTTCTGGAAGAGGAACTGTTGCAACAGGTAGGGTTGAGTCTGGTGTAATTAAAACTGGAGAAGAAGTTGAAATAGTTGGAATTAAAGAAACTAAAAAATCAGTTTGTACTGGAGTTGAAATGTTTAGAAAATTATTAGATTCTGGTGAAGCTGGTGATAACGTTGGAATTTTATTGAGAGGTATTGAAAGAACTGATATCGAAAGAGGTCAAGTTCTTTGTAAGCCTGGTTCAATTACTCCACATACTAAATTTGAAGCTCAAGCGTATGTACTTAAAAAAGATGAAGGTGGAAGACATACTCCTTTTTTTACTAAGTACAGACCACAGTTTTATTTTAGAACAACAGACGTTACAGGTGAAGTAGAATTACCAGCTGGTACTGAAATGGTTATGCCAGGTGATGATGCTAAATTCACTGTTAAACTAATTACACCGATTGCAATGGCAGAAAAATTAAACTTTGCAATCAGAGAAGGTGGAAGAACTGTTGGAGCAGGAGTAGTAACTAAAATTATAGAGTAACTCTATAAATAGGAGTGTAGCTCAATTGGTAGAGCGCCGGTCTCCAAAACCGGAGGCTGAGGGTTCGAGTCCCTCCGCTCCTGCCAATTTGAGCTTAGAAATTATGAGAAACCCGATTAAATTTATACAGGAAGTTAAACAAGAAGCTTTTAAAGTGACTTGGCCAACTTGGAAAGAGACATTACAAGGTGCTTTAATGGTTTTTGTTATGGCAGTTATTATGTCTTTATTTTTTCTTCTTTTAGATCAGGTTTTAAAATTTTTTTTAGAACTTTTACTTAAAGTGAGCATTTAATGAAAAATTGGTATATTGTTCAGTCTCATTCGAGTTTTGAGAATAAAGTTGCCACTTTAATTAAAGAGGAAGCTGATAAAGCTAAAATTGCTGATAAATTTGAAGAGATTGTTGTACCTACTCACGATGTTACTGAGGTTAAGAGAGGTAAAAGAATTCAAAGAAAAAAGAAATACTTTCCTGGATATGTACTAATTAAGAGTGAGATGGATAATAATATTTATCACATGATTAAAAATATAAAGAGGGTCAGTGGTTTCCTTGGCACCAAAGGTATCCCTGTGCCAGTTTCAGATAAAGAAGTTGAGAAGATTTTAGGTCAGATTAAAGACGGCGTTGCTCAGCCAAAATCTGGCGTAGATTATAGTGTTGGTGAAAAAGTTCAGGTTGTAGATGGTCCGTTTGCATCATTTACTGGAATGATTGAAGAAATTGATGAAGAAAAAGCTAGACTTAAGGTGTCAGTTTCTATATTTGGTCGTCCTACACCAGTAGATTTAGAATATAATCAGGTTGAAAAGGTAAGTTAATGGCAAAAGAAATAAGTGGATTTATAAAACTACAAATTAAAGGCGGTCAGGCTAATCCAGCTCCCCCAGTCGGTCCTGCGTTGGGTCAACGAGGTGTAAATATTATGGAGTTTTGTAAAGCTTTTAATGACAAAACTAAATCAATGGCAGGCAAACCTGTTCCAGTAGAAATTACAGTTTATAAAGATAAAAAGTTTGATTTTAAAATTAAATCACCACCTGCATCTTTTTATATTAAAGAAGCAGTAAAACTTAAAGGTGGCTCAAAAGAACCGGGAAGAAACATTGTTGCTTCAATTTCTAAAAAACAATTAGAGAATATAGCTAAAGAAAAAATGAATGATTTAAATGCACATGATATTGAGGAAGCTATAAAAATTATTGCAGGATCTGCTAGATCAATGGGTATTGAGGTAAAAGAGTAATGGCTTCAAAAAGATATAAAAAATTACCTGAAAAAACTAAAGACTTGAGCGCTGAGTCTATAGAAAAATTGTTACCTGAACTTAAAAAAAACTGCACAACTAAATTTGATGAGTCTTTAGATTTAAGTTTTCAAATAAATAACAAACAAAAGAAAAGTGAAGTTAATATCAGAACAGTTGTTAATTTGCCTGGTGGAACAGGTAAGAAAGTTAAAGTTGCTGTAGTTTGCGAGGATAATAAAGCTCAAGATGCAAAAGACGCTGGTGCAGACATTGTGGGTGGTGATGAGTTTGTTGAAAGAATTAAAGGTGGAGAATTAAACTTTGAAAAATTAATTTGTACACCTGGAATGATGATTAAACTTTCTAAATTAGGAAAAGTTTTGGGTCCAAAAGGATTGATGCCTAATCCAAAGCTTGGTTCGGTTTCTGAAAATATTAAAGAAGCAGTAACTAATGCTAAATCTGGTCAAGTAGAAATTAGAAATGATAAAGATGGAAATATTGGAGTTAGTATTGGTAAAAAATCTTTTAGTGATGATAAATTACTAAAAAACTACAATGCAATTTTAGATGCTTTAGAAAAAGAAAAATCAAACAATACTTTAAAAGGTGACTTAATTAGAAGTGTTTTCGCTACTTCAACAATGGGTGTTTCATATAAAGTTAAATTAGGGAAATCGATATAGTTATGATGAACAAAGAACAAAAGAAAAATTATATTGAAGAAATGACTAGTAAGTTTGAGAATAGTAAAGCTGTAATGGTTACCCATTACCAAGGTCTTACTATGACTCAATTAGATGAATTAAGAGCGAAAATGAGAGAACATGGAATCATTTTTAAAATAACAAAAAACAGAATTACAAAATTAGCTTTAGAAAAAACAAAGTGTAAAGATTTATCGAATTTATTTACTGGTCCTACAGCAGTTGCATTTGGAGAGGATGCCATAATGTCTGCAAGAATTCTTTCAAAATTTGCAAAAGATAACGAAAACTTAAAATTAATTGGTGGAATCATGGATAACGAGGTCTTAGATCAGGCCGGTGTTCAAAATGTAGCTAGTTTACCTACATTAGATGAAGCAAGAGCCAATATTGTGGGTATTTTGAACGCTTCTGCATCTAAATTAATCAGTATTTTGCTTGCACATTCAGAAAAAATGAGTAGTTTGTCGGCAGAAAATTCTGAAACACAACCCAAAGAGTAATACATATGCCTGACCTAAACAAAATTATTGAGGACTTATCAAGTTTGACTGTTGCCGAGGCAGCCGAACTTTCAAAACAATTAGAAGAAAAATGGGGTGTAACTCCAATGGCCGCAGCAGCTCCAGCAGCAGCAGGTGGTGCGGCTCCAGCAGAAGACAAAGATGATTTTACAATTATGCTAGTTTCTGCAGGTGATAAAAAAATTAATGTTATTAAAGAAGTAAGAGCAGCTACTTCATTAGGTTTAAAAGAAGCTAAAGATCTTGTAGAAGGAGCACCAAAAGAAGTTAAATCTGGTGTAAATAAAAAAGAAGCTGAAGAGATCAAGGCTAAGTTAGAAGCTGCTGGCGCTAAAGTAGAACTTAAATAAATTAAATAGAAAGAATTCGAATACTGATTATTTTTTAATCAGTATTTATAAATATAGATGCAATTATCTTTTACTGAAAAGAAAAATATAAGAAAAAGTTTTGGTAAACTTAAAGAAAGTTTATCTATTCCGAACTTAATTGAAGTACAAAAAAATTCTTATAAAGAATTAACAGAATTTAGTGCTGAAGCAGCTGAACTTACCAAAGGTTTCGATAGAGTTTTTAAAAGTATTTTTCCTATTGAAGATTTAAATGACAAAGCAACTTTAGAATATGTTTCATATAGATTAGAGAAACCAAAATTTGATGTTGAAGAATGTATAGCAAGAGGTCTTACATATTCATCAGCTCTTAAGTGTACTTTAAGATTAGTAGTTTATGAAATAGATCAAGAAAATAATACAAAAGATATTTTATCAGCTAAAGAGCAAGAAGTATATATGGGTGAAGTTCCTATGATGACTAATAGTGGAACTTTTATAACTAACGGTGTTCAAAGAGTTGTAGTAAACCAAATGCACAGAAGTCCAGGTGTATTTTTTGATCATGATAAAGGAAAAACTCATGCTAGCGGTAAACTTTTATTTAATTGTAGAGTAATACCTAATAGAGGTTCCTGGTTAGATTTTGAATATGATGTTAAGGATTTTTTATATTTTAAAATTGATAGAAAAAAGAAAATTTTTTCATCTACTTTATTATTAGCTTTAGGTTATACAAAATCAGAAATTGTAGATGAGTTCTATGAAAGTGAACAGTATACTTTTGATGCAAAAACCGAAAAATGGAAAACTAAATTTAATCCTGAAAACTACAAAGCAAAAAATTTCTCAGAAGAAGTAATTGACGCAAAAAGTGGTGAAGTTGTAATTAAATTAGGTGACAAGATTAATTTTTTAAGTGCAAAAAAATTGGCTAATGATGGTTTGAAAGATATACTAGTTTCTAGGGAGTCCTTGTTTGGCAAATTTTTACACAGAGATGTAAAAGTTAATGAAGAAGAAGATGGTGTATTTAAAATAGGGACTGAATTAAATGATACAATAATTCAACAAATTTTAGATGCAAATATACATACACTTCAAATTTCTGTAACAAACTCTATAAATAAAGGACCTTATCTACTTACAACTATTTTAGCTGATAAAAATAATACGAAAGATGAAGCTATTACGGAAATCTACAAAATGTTAAGACCTGGTGAGCCACCTACCATAGAGATAGCAACTCAAATATTTAATAATCTTTTCTTTAGCTCAGACAGATATGATTTGTCTGATGTTGGAAGAGTTAAAATGAACTCAAGATTAAACCAAGAATGTTCTGATAAAATTACCATATTAAGAAATGACGATATCATAGCAATTATTCATAAAATGCTGGATTTACGTGATGGTAAAGATGATGTTGATGACATTGATCACCTAGGAAATAGAAGAGTTCGTTCTGTAGGAGAACTAGTTGAGAACCAAGCTAGAATTGGTGTTTACAGAATGGAAAGAGCTATTAAAGAAAAAATGACAACTTTAGATGTTGAGTCGGCAATGCCACAAGATCTAATTAATGCAAAACCATTAACAGTTTCACTGAAAGATTTTTTTGCAAGTTCACAACTATCTCAGTTTATGGATCAAACAAATCCTTTATCTGAAATTACTCATAAAAGAAGAGTTTCAGCGTTAGGTCCGGGTGGTTTAACAAGAGAAAGAGCAGGTTTTGAAGTTAGGGATGTCCATCCAACCCACTATGGAAGAATCTGTCCAATTGAAACACCAGAGGGTCCAAATATTGGTTTAATAAATAGTTTATCTACTTATGCAAAAATTAATAAGTATGGCTTTATAGAAAGTCCATATAAAAAAGTCAAAGATGGTGTTGTTCAAGATAAAGTTGAATACCTATCAGCAATGGAGGAAACAAAATTCACAATTGCTCAAGCAAATACAAAACTTGATAAAAGTGGAAAAATTACTGAAGAATTAGTTTCATGCAGACAAAATCTAAACTTTCTTTTAGCAAAACCTGACTCCATTGATTACATTGACGTATCACCAAAACAATTAGTTTCAGTTGCAGCATCTTTAATTCCATTCTTAGAAAATGATGATGCAAACAGAGCCTTAATGGGATCAAACATGATGAGACAAGCAGTTCCATTATTAAAACCAGAGTCACCGCTTGTTGGTACAGGAATTGAAAGTGATGTTGCTTTAGACTCAGGGGTAACCATTGTTGCTAAGCGTGATGGAGTCGTTGATAAAATAGATGGTAAAAGAATTGTTATAAAAGTAACTGAGGAAACAGACTTTAGTAAGTCTGGTGTAGATATCTATAACCTTCAAAAATTTAAAAGATCAAACCAAAATACTTGTATAAATCAAAGACCACTAGTTAGAGTTGGTGATAAAGTTAAATCTGGAGATATTATTGCAGATGGTCCTTCAACAAAATTAGGTGAACTTGCTTTAGGTAAGAACGTTACTGTAGCATTCATGCCGTGGCAAGGTTACAACTTTGAAGACTCAATCTTAATTTCAGAAAGGTGTGTTACAGATGACGTATTCACATCTGTTCACATTGTTGAATACGAAATAATGGCAAGAGATACAAAGCTTGGTGAAGAAGAAATAACTAGAGATATACCAAATGTAAATGAAGAGGCTTTAAAAAACCTAGATGAATCAGGAATCGTTTATATTGGTGCAGAGGTTAATGCTGGTGATATTTTGGTTGGTAAAGTTACTCCAAAAGGTGACTCAGCATCTGGTCCAGAAGAAAAATTATTAAGATCAATTTTTGGCGAAAAAGCTATTGATGTAACTGATACATCTTTAAGAATGTCTAGGGGATCAAGTGGAACAGTAGTTGATGTAAGAGTATTCAATAGACATGGAATTGAGAAAGACGAAAGATCAATAACTATTGAAAGAGCTGAAATTGAGCAAGTTCAACAAGATAAAATTGTTGAGGAAGAAATATTGGAAAGAAGTATTAAACAAAGAGCTTCACAATTCTTGTCAGGATCATCTTTAACAAAAAAAAATAAAGATTTATCAGAAGGAACTAAGTTAGATTTTGATAAAATTAATACATTATCAATTAATGATGTCTTCAAAATCACAGTAGGAAATGTAAATGACGAAGCAACATTAGCTCAATTAAAAGATCAATATAATAAAGCGAAACAAGACATAACTGAGAGATTTGAAGATAAAGTTTTAAAAATTAGAAGTGGTGATGATTTATTACCAAGTGTTATGAAAATGGTAAAAGTATTCGTTGCTATCAAAAGAAGATTAAGACCTGGAGATAAAATGTCAGGAAGACATGGAAACAAAGGAGTTGTAAGTAAAATTGTACCTGTTGAAGATATGCCATATAGAGAAGATGGTAGACCAGTTGATATTGTGTTAAATCCACTAGGTGTTCCAAGTAGGATGAACGTTGGTCAAATTCTAGAGACACATTTAGGTTGGGCATGTAAAGAATTTGGTGAACAAGTTAAAAATTTAGTAAACGAAAATAACAAAAAAATTGAAAGAACAGAAAAAATCGAAAAATTCCTAAAATCTGTTTATGGAGAAGAAATTTTCAACGAAAAAGTAGATAAATTAAGCAAGAGTGAATTCAAAGATCTTTGTGAAAATTTACAAAATGGTATCGCAATCTCAACACCTGTTTTTGATGGTGCTAAAGAAAAAAATGTTACTGAGATGCTTGAACTTGCAAATCTACCAGGATCAGGACAAACTTATTTATGGGATGGAAGAACAGGAGAGAAATTTGATAGACCGGTTACTGTCGGAATAATCTATATGCTAAAACTTCATCACTTAGTTGAAGATAAAATTCATGCAAGATCTACTGGACCTTACAGTTTGGTTACTCAACAACCACTTGGTGGTAAAGCACAATTAGGCGGTCAAAGATTTGGTGAAATGGAAGTGTGGGCACTCGAAGCATATGGTGCATCATATACATTACAGGAAATTTTAACTGTTAAATCTGATGACGTTGCAGGAAGAGTTAAAGTTTACGAGACTATAGTTAAAGGTGAAGAGAACTTTGAGTCTGGAATACCAGAGTCATTTAACGTTTTAGTTAAAGAGATTAAATCATTAGCATTAAATGTGGAGCTTAATTAATGAAAAAAGAATTAACAGATCTATTTAAAGGTAGCGAAATTTCAGAAGCCCAAAATTTTAATAGCATTAAAATTTCACTTGCTAGCCCAGAAAAAATTAAATCTTGGACATTTGGAGAAATTAAAAAACCTGAAACAATTAATTATAGAACTTTTAGACCTGAAAAAGATGGTTTGTTCTGTGCAAGGATATTTGGACCAATAAAAGATTATGAGTGTTTATGCGGTAAGTATAAACGAATGAAATTTAGAGGAATTATATGTGAGAAATGTGGTGTTGAGGTTACAAAATCAAATGTAAGAAGAGAAAGAATGGGCCATATTAATCTTGCCACACCGGTAGCACATATTTGGTTCTTGAAGTCTCTTCCAAGCAGAATTGCTTTAGCAGTAGATATGAAATTAAAAGAAATAGAGAGAGTTCTTTATTTTGAAAACTTTATAGTAATAGAACCTGGTTTAACTGGTTTACAAAAAAATCAACTCTTAAATGAAGAAGAATTAGCAAAATACCAGGATGAGTTTGGTGAAGAAAGTTTTACAGCGGGTATAGGAGCAGAAGCCGTTCTTGAGATGCTGAAAAATTTAGATTTAGAATTAGAAAGAAAAAATCTTGTTAGCTTTATTAAAGAGACCAAATCAAAAGTTAATGAAGAAAGAGCAATTAAAAGATTAAAATTGATAGAGTCATTTATTGAAACAGGTCAAAAACCTGAGTGGATGATTATGACTGTTGTACCAGTTATACCACCAGAATTAAGACCATTAGTTCCTCTAGATGGAGGAAGATTTGCCACTTCAGATCTTAATGATTTATACAGAAGAGTAATTAACAGAAATAATAGATTAAAAAGGTTAATGGATCTTAAAGCTCCAGATATCATCGTTAGAAATGAAAAAAGAATGCTTCAGGAGTCTGTAGATGCACTATTTGATAACGGTAGAAGAGGCAGGGTAATAACAGGAACTGGTAAGCGACCACTTAAATCTCTCGCTGAAATGTTAAAAGGTAAACAGGGAAGATTTAGACAAAATTTATTAGGTAAACGAGTTGATTATTCTGGAAGATCAGTAATCGTTGTCGGTCCTGATTTAAAATTACATGAGTGTGGTTTGCCGAAAAAAATGGCTCTTGAGTTATTTAAACCATTTTTATATGCAAGATTAAATAAATTAGGCTTAGCTTCAACAATTAAACAAGCTAAAAAACTAGTTGAAAAAGAGACAAATGCAGTTTGGGATGCTTTAGAATT
>CACDQA010000021.1 GCA_902554745.1 uncultured Pelagibacteraceae bacterium | reverse complement strand
ATTAAATTTCTTATGCTATCTTTGTTTCTAAGCTTTGTGTAATCACACATCGTTGGCTTAAAATTTTTCATTTTTCTTAATTCTGCGTGAATTGAATGATCTGGTAAAAAATCAAATATATAAAATGGATTTGTTATATATTTATCTTTGTTAAAAATTAATTTGATTATTTTACTATCAGTCCCCCCAAATAAAATAATTTTTGCTTTCTTTTTTTTCTTAATTTCCAAGTATTGAAATAAATAGAACATGTAAGTATCCCCAAAACTTACATATTCTGGATAAATATATTTATATTTAGAAAAAGAATTTATAATTAATAGCCAAGCATTGATTAAAAAAGCATAGATATAAATAATAAAATTTTTGATTATTTTCATATTTAATAAATAAATTTAATTATTTTTAATAATTTGATTTATTTTAGAAATAATTTCACTGGCCGTTGGAGGAATATTATCTACATTTGTATGGTGGCCAGCAGTTTTATCCTTTAAACCCATAAAAAAAAATTTTGATATTCTGGATCTGGTTTGTATTTTACTTGCTAATATACTCATTAAACCATCTTTGAAGTCATTATCTGTCATTAAGACTCCATATTTTGATTTTTTCAAATATTTATAATCCTTATTAGATAAATTAAATGGTTTCAATTTCCACAAATGCATTATTCCGACTTTGATTTTCTTTTTATCAAAGTAATTTTTTACTTCCTCAGCCTCAAATCGAGTTACTGAAATTGGCATTAAAACAATATCAGGATTTTTTGGTAATGAGTTTTTTAAATTTAATTTATTACTAAAACTTTTTCTATGTTCTGATACATAAAAAACATCATCACTGTTTAAAAATTTTTTATAAACAAACTTATATTCATTTGACGACATTGGACTAAATATTTTAATATTTGGCATCTTATAAAAAATTGAAATTTGGCTAGAACCCGAAACTGGACCAATATTTCCCTCTAACGCTATTCCTCTAATAAAAATTGGACATGGTTTTTTCCAAATTTCCTTTGTTTTACATGCATAATTAACAATAAATATCATATTAAACCAGTTGTAGCCCTGGTATCTTATTATATAGAATGGTCTTTTACCCATTAGGCCTGCTCCAGTAACAATTCCCCCATCTGCAACATCGGCCATTGGTAATTCTATAATTCCATCTTTTTCATATAATTTAGGTAAAGTATTATCTACCCAGCCAACACCAGTAAGATTTTGTCCAAAAACCATACTTTTAAATTTTTTCAAATGTTTTTTAGTGATTTCTTTTATTGTATCTCTAAGAGTTTTTTCCATAAATTATTAATTTTTAAATTATTTTTTAAATATATTTCTAAAGCTTTTCTGCCCAATTTTCTTTTTTCATCCTCTAGTCTATCAAAAACATTTTTTCTGTCTTTTCCCGCTCCAGAATGCCAGTAAAGTCTATTAGTTCTAACATTAATTAAAAATGGTTTTTTAAATTTATAATTTTTTAAACTTTTATATATATTTAATGGATTGTCATTTACGTCTGCACTTTCAATATTAAATGATTTTGCAACATTGTTTATTTTCCAATCTCTCCTTTCATCTTTGCTAGTGAGAACTGCAAAATTATTATCTTCTATTACAAAAAGAATTGGTAATTGTTTTTTTGCTATCCAACTTATCGATGATAAAACATAATCTTCTTCAACTGCAGCATCTCCTAAAAAAACAATTGTAGGTTTTTTACTTGCCAAGCAGGCCCCTACAGCTATCGGAGCGTTACTACCCATGAAACCGTCATGACCAAACATATTTATTTTTTCAGAATGTATGGATAATGAGCCTCCCATTCCGTATGTACATCCGTTTTTTTTACCTAACATTTCATTTATGAGATCTTTAACATTTCCACTAAAACCTAAATAAATAGAATGTCCTCTATGCTGTCCAAAAAGCATAGGTTTAATTCTTTTCATATTACATATTTCTGCAATTGTACAAGCAACATATTCTTGTCCAGCAGAAAGATATACTGGGAATTTAATAATTTTTTTTTCTATCAAATCATATACTCGTTCATCAAATATTCTTGAAATAGAAGCTCGATTTAAAACATTTAACCTAAATGATTTCATAATTTTTCTATTAATTATCTAAAAAAAGTATAAGTATTATTATTTAATTTAAAACTTAAAATTACACAACAAAAGAATGAAGAAATTACTAAGACCTTACGTAAGAAAAATTTTGTTTGCATTAAGTTATTCAATAGATTTTATAAGACGGAGAATAATTGATCCTCCAGAAAGTTCAGTCTACTGGCGCCCCAAATACCATTACACCTGGGGTATGACAAAAACAAATTATGATTTTTTCAAAGAAGATGAAGTTAAATCTAGTTATGAAAATTTTAAAAAATATTTCCAATCCGCCGTTTTTTGTACTTACCCAAAAGAAACTAGGATGACTGTAATAAATAAATCTATAGATCTTTCTATAAGTGAAGATGAGTTTTTTTTAGAATTTGGAGTTTTTAGAGGCATAAGTACAAATGTTTTTGCTAAAGAATTAAGCAAAAGTAATAAAAAAATTTATGGATTTGACAGTTTTGAGGGTTTATCCGAGGATCAAGTTGGACACCTAGGTAATTACAAAGGGCAATTTAACCGAAATAAAAAATTACCCGAATTAAGGGAAAATGTAGTTCCTGTAGTCGGATGGATTCAAGACACCCTCCCAGAATTTTTAGAAAAAAATTTTAATGATAATTCTAAAATAAGATTTATTCATATTGATGTTGATACATACGAAACTACAAAATTTATTTTAGAAAAATTAAAAAAATATTTAGCAAAAGACAGCATTATTCTATTTGATGAGCTTTATAACATGCCTGGTTGGAGCGTGGGGGAGTATAAAGCATTAAAGGAATGCTTTAATGATGATGAATATTCTTATATTTGTTTTACTGCATATGGTGAGCAAGCAGCAATAAAAATATTAAAATAATACTCTAGTTTCCAAGAATTTTTCTTTTAAGCTTAATTTTAGTTGTATTCTGAAGATTTTTTACTGCAGGTAAACCAAATTTATTTTCTAATAATTTTAAATAGCTTGGATTAGTGTGATACTTCATCCAAGCATCATCTCTAAATCTTAATATCTCTGCAGATGTTAGTGAATGTGATGGTAAATTTAAAGTTTCATAGGAATGTTGACTATACCCCGAATAGGAAGTTGGTAGTGGAATATTATTTTTTTTTGCCTGTAAATATAATGGGCTCCCAGGATAAGCCATAGCTGAATAAAAATTTACCATTTCTGTATTTGCATCCATCGCAAAATCTAAAGTTGATTGCATTGTATCTTGGGTTTCATCAGGAAGACCAAATATATAATTTGCAGCTACATTAATTCCACTATTTCTAATTAAATTTATTATGTCAATTATTTTAACCTCTTTAAAAGAGTCTTTATGAACATCTTTTCTTATTATATTGTTTGGATTTTCTATCCCTAATCCTAACCAATTTACACCAGCCATTTTAAGTTTTTCAAGAAATTGTGGTTTACAAGTATCTATTCTCGAATAAGCCCAAATATTAAATTTGTATCCTCGTTCAATAATTAAATCGCAAATTTTCATAAAATGGTTTGGGTTTAAAACAAACAATTCATCAGCAATTTTTATATTTTTAATATTATTTATTGCGAAGTGATCAAATTGTTGAATAATAAAGTCTGGATTCCACCATCTAAAAATATTTGAATTTTCTGAAGAAATATTATCTGCATTATTTGTTCTATTAATAATATTGATCATGCAAAATGAACATTTATATGGACAGCCTAAGCTAGTATACAGTGCTGCAAATGGAGATTTTTCTGAATTATTTGACCATGAATGCCATCCTGCTGTTCTATAATTTTTAAGATCTGGAAGAGCATGCCATGAAACACCAGGAAGACTGTTTTGCAGGTCTTTTTTTGAAATTATTGCTTCAGGTAAATTTTTTTCAATTATTCCTTCTTTATTTCTAAAAAATATTCCTTTAATTTTTTTCAAATTCTCATCTTTAATTTTTTCAAGGTTTAAAATATTTAACACTGCAATTACACCCTCATTACATGCAACTATGTCTATTGATTCCTCCTCATTTAATGTTTCATAAGGTAGTGCAGCTACGTGGCCACCTATAAATAATATTTTTATTTCTGGACAAAGTTTTTTTAAAAGTTTTGAGGTCTCAACTGCTCCTTCCATGTTCTGTGAGGATGCAGATGGCTGTTGTCCATAAACTACAAAACACGCTATTCTTGGATTTATTTCATCAATTTTCTGTACACTTTTTTCATATGAAAGCCTCAATACTTCGCAATCAAGTATTTCACTTCTATGGCCTGCCTTTAAACAAGCGTTGTTTAACATGCCTGCCCAAATGGGGGGTTCAATAGCTGAATGATCTTTGCTTAAGTCTTGGTAGATTTTTTTTGATGAATTTGGATGAATGAATAATATATCAGGTTGCATCTTTTAATAATCCCTAAAAGCATCAAAAATTTTTTGGTTATTGTCTGTCATTACTTCAATTAAAACAGGACCCTTTATTTTAATGACTTTTTTAAAGTCACTCTCAATTTTTTTATAATCATGTATTCTATAGTATTTTAAATCAAAGGCGTCTGCTATTTTTTTAAATATTAATGTTCCGTCTCCTGTATCCTCAGGATTATCAACTCTCCTACCTTTAAAAAAAGTATCTGCCCAATTATGCATTGATAAATAACCGCCATTATTTATAACAAATAATTTTACGTTTAATTTGTAATGTGACATGGTTTTAAGTTCTTGGATATTTAGTTCAATTGAACCATCTCCCGTTACAGCTATAATTTGTTTTTTAGGATCAGCTATTGCTGATCCAATGGCAAGTGGAGTTGATAAACCCATTGCTGCATTAGTAATAGAAGCAATTTCTTTTTGATTTTTTTTAAATTTCCAAACTTGACCACCAACATAATAATTTGAACCAGCATCAGTTACCAATATAGATTTTTTATTCGATAATTCACCAATTTTTTTCATAAAAAAATATAAATCTATAGGATTCCTTTTTTTAATTATCCCATCAATTTTGAAAGTATTTTTTATTTTGTTACAATAGGAATTCCAATTCTTAAATTTTTTTATTTTTTTATTTTTAATTAAATTATTATATAATTTAGGTAATAAATTTTTGAGATCACAATTTATTTTAATATCAATTTTAATTCCCTTTTTTTTCATCTCTTCTTTAGTAATGTCTACAGCAATTACTTTAGCTTTTTTGAAAACATCAAACTCATGTCCTACAAGTTGAGGTGAAAATCTACAACCCAAACCAATTATTAAATCAGATTCCATCATTATTTTTTTGCAGTATCTTGAACCTTTAATTCCTGCTAATCCGTATATAAATTTATTATCATGACTACATAAATCCGATGCTGCTCGTGAAAAAAAAGTAGGAATTTCCTTTAAATTTATAATTTTTTCCAAATGTTTAAAGGTGTTGCTGGTTTTTACTCCCCCGCCACATATAATGAGAGGTCTTTTAGAGATAGCTAAGCTTTTTAAAACTTTTTCAATCTCTCTTTTATTTATTATTTTATTTTTAATTTTTTTATATTTTTTTAATTTTTTAAAATTTATTTTTGCCCTCTGTACATTTAAAGGTACATCAATCCATACTGGGCCAGGTCTTCCTGTTAAAGCTAAATCAATTGCTTTATTCAGTATAAAATCAACATCATTAGGATTTTTTAAAATTTCACAGTATTTTGTAAGTGGTTTAACAATTGGAATTATATCTATTTCAGCAGTTCCGAATGTTCTTATATTTTTTAAATTGGTGCTGTTAGTAGTTTGTTTATAATCTACTTGCCCAGAAAATACGATTATTGGTGCAGAATCAACATATGCTTCAGCTAATCCAGGTATAGCATTTGTTGCTCCAGGTCCAGCAGTAACACATGCAACACCCACCTTACCAGTAACCCTGGCATATGCCTCTGCCATTATTGGTGCAGTAGCCTCATTTCTGGTTGCATAATATTTAATATTTGCCTTTTTTATTGCATCATTTAAGTACATAGCTCCATAGCCGGTTAACATAAAAACTTTATTGATTTTATTTTTTTTTAAAAACGATGATATATATTCTGCAACATTCATGATAATGACATATTTTAAAATTTTAAGTTAAGTTGAAAATTATTATAATATATAAACACCTTAATCAACTTGTAAAAAGAAAGTTAAATTGATTATTAGCAAAACACCATACAGAATTTCTTTTTTTGGCGGGGGCACCGATTATCCCAAATGGTACCTTGAAAATAATGGAGAAGTTATTTCATCGACAATAAATAAATACATATATTTGACCTGCAGAGATTTACCAAATTTTTTTGATCATAAATATAGAATTGTTTATTCCCAAATTGAGCTTGCAAAAAAAAGTTCTGAAATTAAGCATAAGGTCGTTAGAAAATTAATTGAAAAATATAAAATTAAACAGGGTATAGAGTTACATTACGATGGTGATTTGCCTGCTCAAAGTGGGATGGGGTCAAGCTCATCATTTGTTGTTGGATGCAATAACATATTATCAAATTTATGCGGCAAGTCATTTACCAAAAAAAAATTAGCGAATGAAAGCTTGAAGTTTGAACAAGATATTTTAAAGGAAATTGTTGGTTCACAGGATCAAATTGCAACAGCATATGGAGGATTTAATTCGATTAGATTTTTTAAGAGCGGAGGGTATAAAGTTGAAAAATTAAAAATTAATATAAATTCAAAAAATAATTTAAACAACAGGTTGATACTTCTATATACAGGAAATCAAAGAAGAGCACACGATATAGCTGGCTCCTATGTTCATAAACTAAATAAAAGTAAGAGAAATCAAATGAATGAAATTTTAGGTTATGTCAGGAAAGCTAAAAAGTATTTGATGAATTCTCAATTGGACGATTTTGGAAATTTATTACATGAAAGCTGGATTAAAAAAAAAGAACTAAGTAAAAATATTTCGTCAGAATTTATTGATAATATATACAAAAAAGCAATTAAAAATGGTGCTTTAGGTGGTAAAATTTTAGGAGCAGGTGGCGGTGGTTTTTTTATATTTTATGTTAAAAAAAATTCTATTGAAAAATTTAAACATAGTTTTAAAAATTTTCCAATAATCCCATTTTCATTTGAGCAAAGAGGTTCAGAAATTATATTTAATGACCAAAAAAAATAATGATAGAATTAACTATAGTGCTACCAACAAAAAATTCTGAAAAATATATTGTGTATTTTTTAGATTCATTAAAAAAACAGGATTACAATGATTATATAATTTACTTAGCAGACGGAGATTCAACTGACAAAACATTGTCAATATTTGAGAGTTACAATTTTAATTATAAAATAATTTCTAAAAGTGATGATAGTGCAGAGGAAGGAATCAATAAATGTTTAAAAAAAATTGAAACAAAATATTTTTGCATACTAAATTCAGATGATTATATTGGTGAAACTAATTATTTATCTGGTCTTATAAGCTTATTAAAAAATACAGATAGTGATGTTGTTTTTCCTAATTTTGGATCACTGATTTCAGAAACAAAAAAAAAAATCTTAGATCAAAGTTATTCATTTAATAGAATGTTATACAATAATATTGTTCCTGATATAGCTTGGATAGCGAAAACCGAAGTATTAAAAGAAGGACTTTACTCAACTGATTACAAAGTAGCAACCTCATACCATTTTTTACTTAGATTGTATAAAAAAAATTATAAATTTAAGAGAGATAAAAATTTCAATTACTATTTTAGGATGGGAGGACAGTCTTATAAATATGGATATTTAGGTTATAGAGAGTGCAGGGATATTGCTATAAGCTATGGTGCAGACAAGTATAGAGTGTATAAAGCCTTTTTTATAAATGCCTTAAAATTTATAATTAAGTATAAATTATTAAATTTACTATTTGGGATAAAAAGATGAAAAATTATTTCCATCCTTTAATGGACAATAATATTACTGATAAAGATATTAAAAATGTTATTTCCTTTTTGAAAAAAAATAAAAAAAAAATTTTTACACAATCAAATCAGGTAAACAAATTTGAAAAAGAATGGTCCAAATGGCTAGGTTGTAAATATAGTGTTTTTGTGAATTCTGGTTCATCAGCAAATTTATTGTCGATGTTATGTTTAAAGATTCTTTTCAAAAAAAAATTTGAAGTTATTGTTCCTACTCTTACCTGGATTTCAGATATAGCATCAGTTATTCAAAATAATATTAAACCAGTATTTGCTGATATAAACTTAAAAAATTTATGTATAGATGAAAATGAAATTTATAAAAAAGTAACAAAAAATACCAAAGCAGTTTTTTTAACTCATGCACAGGGATTTAATGGACTATCTAGCAATCTGTTAAATTTTTTAAAAAAAAAAAAAATTACTCTTGTAGAAGATGTTTGTGAATCTCATGGGGCTAAATTTAAAAATAAAAAATTAGGCTCTTATGGGGAAATATCAAATTTTTCTTTTTATTATGCTCATCATATGTCTACAGTAGAAGGCGGTATGATTTGTACCAATAATAAAAAAATTTATGAGATCTGTTTAATGCTAAGATCCCATGGAATGGTAAGAGAGGCTAAAAACAAAAAGTTTGAAAAAAAAATGCAGGAAAAGTATCCTGAGCTATCTCCTAAATTTATCTTTTTATATCCAGCTTATAATGTAAGAAATACTGAAATACCTGCAGTTATAGGTTTGAGTCAACTAAAAAGATTAGATAAAAACAATAAAATACGAAGACAAAATTTAGCTTTATTCTTAAAACTTTTAGATAATAAAAAATATTTTGTGAATTTTGATCTTAAGGGAAATTCAAATTATGCATTTCCATTGCTTCTTATAAAAAGAAATTTAAAGAATAGAAATAAATTAGAGAAGTTGATGGTAAAACAGGGTATCGAATTTAGAAGAGGTAATGCAGGTGGAGGAAATCAACTTAGACAGCCTTATTTAAAAAGTTATACAAAAAAAATAAAATTAAAAAATTTTCCAAATGTAGACCATGTACATTTTTATGGTTATTATATAGGAAATTACCCATCTTTAAAAAAAACAAAAATAAGAAAAATTTGTAAGATTTTAAATTCTATAGAATATGAGTAGAAGTTTTAAAACATGCTTAATAACAGGTATTACAGGTTCGGGCGGGAGTTATTTAGCAGAGCATATATTGCAAAAAGATAAAAATATAAAAATTATAGGATTTTATAGATCAAAAGGATATAAGCAAATTTTACAAAAGAAGTACAAAAAAAGAATAAAATTTATAAAATTAGATTTAAAAAATTATAATCAAGTAAGATCTAGGCTCAAATCAACCAAACCGGAATTAATATTTCATTTAGCATCTAATGCTGATGTGAGAGGTTCGTTTGATAATCCTATAGAACATGCAGAAAATAATAATATTATCACAATAAATCTTTTACAAGCATGTCGTGTTTTAAAATTTAATCCATTATTAATAATTTGCAGTACCTCTGAAGTTTATGGAAATGTTAAAAAAAAAAATATGCCAATTACTGAAAATAATTATATTTCTCCTATCAATCCGTATGCAGTGACAAAAGTTTACCAAGATTTAATTTCACAAGTTTATAGAGACTCTTTTAATATGAAGATAATTATTACAAGAATGTTTTCTTATACCAATGCAAGAAGAATAAATCTGTTTCAAACAGCATTTGCAAGACAGATAGCATTATTTGAAAAAGGTAAAATAAAAATATTAAAACATGGAAATCTCAAAAGTATGAGAACATTTATAGACATAGAAGATGCTATGGAAGCTTATTGGATTGTAGCAAAAAAAGGTAAAATTGGTGAGATTTATAATATAGGAGGTAACAAACTCATTTCGGTTGAAAATTTTTTAAAAATACTGATAAAACTTTCTAAAGTGAAAATTATTACTAAACAAGATCCAAAACTGATGCGACCTCAGGATGTAGAGATACAAATACCTAGCTCAAAAAAATTTCAAAAAGATACAGGTTGGAGACCTAAAATAAAATTTGAATCCTCAGTTGAAAAACTTCTAAATGAATGTAGAAGGATGATAGATGAATAATATATTAGTTACTGGTGCAGCAGGATACATAGGTTCAATGCTGTGCACTAAATTAGTGGAAAATAAGAAAAATTTTGTTACGGCAGTTGATTTACTAAAGTATGATAAAAACTCTTTATCTCATCTTTATAAAAATAAGAATTTTAAGTTTATTAAGGAAGATATAAGGAAAGAAAGTGTAATTAAAAAAATAATAAAAAAACAAGATATTATTTTTCCATTAGCAGCCTTAGTTGGTGCTCCACTGTGTGAAAAGTTTAAAAAAAATACTATTGAAACAAATATTAATTCTTTAAAGTTAATGATAAAAAATTTAAAAAAAGAGCAAAAAATTATCTATCCAACTACTAACTCTGGTTATGGTGTTGGTGCGAAAAATAAGTTTTGTGATGAAAATTCACCTCTTAATCCAATATCTTTGTATGGCACAACCAAAGCCGATGCTGAAAAAATAGTATTAAAATATGGTAATTCAGTTTGTTTTAGACTAGCAACTGTATTTGGTTATTCTTATAGGATGAGGACGGATTTATTAGTTAATAATTTTGTTGAAAGAGCTATAAAAAAAAACAAATTAGAATTATTTGAGGCTCATTTTAGAAGAAATTATATACATATATCTGATGTAGTTGATGCTTTTATTTTTGCTATCGAAAATTTCAAAAAACTAAAAGGAAATACTTATAATTTAGGGTTATCGTCTGCAAATTTAACAAAATATTCGTTAGCAAAATTAATTCAAAAGCAACATAAAAAACTTAAAATAACTCAAATTAAAAATAAATCAGATCCTGATAAGAGAGATTATTTTGTGAGCAATAAGAAAATTGAGAGCGCAGGTTTTAAAGCAACTTTTTCTTTGGAAAATGGAATATCAGAATTAATAAAAATTTTTGAATATTCGGATGTAAAATTTAAAAACAATTATTGACTATTTTTTATAAATTTCTTTTACCTGATTAAGTAAATTTTTCTTTGCATATTCAAAATAAAGACCACTTTTTTTTGCTGCTAATAAATCTTTTTTCTGATCTCCTATCATGAATGACTTTGAAATATTAACATTCCATTTTTTTATTAATTTTTCAATCATTAAATTTCCAGGTTTTCTATATTGAGATTTTTTTTTATATTTTTTTATTTTTGCATAAGGATGAAAGGGGCAAAATATAATGTCATCAATAATAGCTTTTTTTTTATTCAACAGTTCAATATATTTTTTTTGAAAATTTAAAAAAGTTTTTTCCGAAAATATATTTTTTCCAATACCAGCCTGATTAGTGACAATAAATACTTTTATCTTTTTTTTATTTAAAAATTTAATTGCATCAACAGCCCCAGGTCTTAATTTCAAATCTTTTAATTTATGTAGATAATTGGTGTCATGATTTATAACACCATCCCTATCAAGAAAAGCAGCCCTTATATTTTGTATATCTTTAAAAAATTTATCTGCATTTCTTAAATTATTGTATGTTCCAATGTCAATAAATTTACTATTCTGATAATACCCGTCTATTTTTTTTTTATTTATTAAATTTGGAAGTATATCTTTTTCTAATGATTGTTTAACTTTAATATAATTTAAAATTTCTGGTTTAAGATAATATACTCCTGCATTCATCAAATTTCCTCCAAATTTGATTTTATTTTTATTTAGGCTTAAATTACTAAGTTTACTATTACTTTTATAATTTTTATT
This sequence comes from uncultured Pelagibacteraceae bacterium, assembly GCA_902554745.1. Taxonomy (GTDB): domain Bacteria; phylum Pseudomonadota; class Alphaproteobacteria; order Pelagibacterales; family Pelagibacteraceae; genus Pelagibacter. Next base: position 2,107 of record CACDQA010000021.1, on the reverse strand, counting down.
TTTTATAAGCAGAATTTTTCCAAGACTTTTTCTTGTTATTTTTTGATTTGCCAATTTAAAAAAATCATATTCGAAAAAACTATCCCCATTTATCAGTAAAAAATCATTTTTTATTTTATTTTTAATCTGTAGTAATGCCCCACCTGTATCAAGTTTATTTTTTTCATTAATACATTTAATTACTGACAGTGAATTATATTTATTTCTATATTTCTTAAAATATCTACTTTTATATCCAGCAAGAATATAAATATATTTAAAATTATATTTTGCATAAAAATTAAATAAATATTCTAAGAAAGGTTTTTTATTTATTCTTAAAAGTGGTTTAGGGATAAATTTAGTAAATTTAGATATTCTTGAACCTCTTCCACCGGCGAGTATTACTAGCGATTGATTTATCATACTTTACATTGTAAACAATAATTAGAATATATGCTAACTTGATACTAAAATTTAATCGATTTAAAAAGAAAAATGAGAAAAAAAAAATTAAAAGTATTTATAGCTGGGCACAAAGGAATGCTAGGTGCAGCTATTTTAAAAAAACTTAAAAAAAAAAAAAATTTTAAATTGTTTTATGAAAGTAAAAAAAAACTAGATTTATTAAATCAAAAACAGGTTGATACTTATTTTTTGAAAAACAAGTTTGATATAATTTATCTTTGTGCAGCTAGGGTCGGTGGCATTTGGGCAAACAAAATTTATCCTGCTAATTTTATTTATGAAAATTTGACAATTCAAACTAATGTAATTAATGCAGCTTATAAATCAAAGGCAAGCAAATTACTATTTATTGGATCTACATGTATTTATCCTAAGCATTGCAAGCAACCTTTAAAGGAAGAATATCTATTAAGTTCAAAATTAGAAGAAAGCAATGAACCTTATGCTATTGCTAAAATTGCTGGCATCAAATTATGTGAAAGCTATAATAGACAATATCAAACTGACTTTAGGTCGGTAATGGCACCAAATATGTATGGCGAAGGAGACAGTTTTGATGCAGAAAAAAGTCATGTGATTTCAGGATTGATTGGTAAAATTTACAATGCAAAAAAAAAAAAATTGAAAAAATTGTCGGTTTGGGGAACTGGAAAGCCAATTAGAGAATTTTTGTATGTAGATGATGCTGCTGATATATGCATTAAAGTAATGAATATTAGAAAAGAAATATTCCATAAGCTAGTAAAACCAAATCTATCACATTTAAATATCGGTAATGGAATAGGTATCTCTATAAAAAATTTAGTATTTCTTATTAAAAATATTATTGGATATGATGGGCAAATAAATTTTGACACTAGTTATCCTGATGGACACCCCAAGAAAGTTGCAAACATAAAAAAACTAACCACTCTTGGAATAAAGTCAAAAACAACTTTAGACAAAGGAATAAAAAAAACTTATGACTTTTATCTTAAACAAAAATTTAAATAATAATTATTTGTGACATTAGCTAAATTTGGTTACCTAAAGACAAGAGCCTCTAAACCACAGATTCTTTATTGTAAGTCAATATTTTATATACCAAAATTTTTATGGAAAAATATTTTTTTATCTTATGATGTTGATAAAGATCAAATCTTGAAGGAATGGTACATAAATAAATATTTAGAAAAATTTACATTAAAAAAAATTTTAAATTTTAAGACAATTTATTTTAATCCCTTTTTATTCAGAGGTTTCAGAAAATTTTTTTTCAGGTTTTTTAAACATAATGAAATAAATTTAAAAAAAAATGATATTTTGTTATTGGGTCCATATGCAAATAATCATTTTCATATAATTAACGATTTTATTTTGAGAATTTTCTTTTTGGAAAAGAAAAATATAGGAACTATTTATCTACCCCAATCGTGTAAAAAATATATTGAAACATTAAAACTAAAAAAATTTTTAAAATTCAAATTTTCTTACTTAGAGAATGATAAAAATTATGAATTTAAAAACGCTTCCTATCTTACTCATTTAGAAACAAGAACTAATAATATTTATTATAAGGGCTGTATTAAAAAATTAAAAAAAATTATTAAAGCTAAAAAGGTAAAGAAAAAATTTAATATCTTAATTTCAAGAGAACAAAACTCTCGAAAAATTCTTAATG
>CACDQA010000020.1 GCA_902554745.1 uncultured Pelagibacteraceae bacterium | reverse complement strand
CAGCTTGTGTTCCACTAGCTTTAACTCCATCAGCAACCAATGCTATTTCTAAGTTAGACATCGCACCTTTGTAGATTGCTCTTTTACCTGGAAACTTTTTAGTATTAAAAAAGTCTTTAATTGTTTTTGGTTTTTTATCACCAATTGTTGCATCATTGTAAGCAAAGTTCCAAGAGTACAGAATGTTTCCAACTGCACATTTAGAAGGCATGCTTGTAAAGAAGTCTTGACTTGCAGGTGTTCCGTCTGGAGCCGGCAAGAAGTCTTTGTCAAAATCAAATTCATGGAAAATACCTTCGTCACATCCAATGATTGTGTCTTTTGCATACACATCCATGATGTCCCAAGTAATTTTTCCAGCTTCTTTTTGAGCTTTAATTTCTGATAATCCACCAGTGTAGTCTACCCAATTTACAGGGATTCCTAACTTTTTAGCTGTAGGATCACCATAACCCAATTTTTGTGACTCTGTGTAAGCACCACCCCAAGACACTACAGTTACTGCAAATGCTGAGGTTGTTACAGAAAGTACAAAAGAAAGAGCAAGTAATAATTTACTTATTTTTTTCATTTGTTCTCCTTTTAAACGTTAACGTTTTATTTTTATAAAATTAAAGTAAAACAAGATAGGAAAGCTTAGTCAACAGCTGATTCATGCCATTTTGGCTCGATTATTTTAGTTTAATTTTTGATTGTTTATTTTGGATCTAGAGCACGACAATCAACGCTATTCCAGCCAATGTTAATTTCTTTTCCTTCTTTGATATCCATTCTGTTTGAGCTGTTTGGCACTTTAAGAATAAAGTCTTTATTACCTAATAAATTTACCCTTAATCTTGTATGATCACCATGATAAATGACTTCTTCGATTTTACCTTTGTGATTATTGTCCATTGCTGATTCAGGATCAATTATTGCTCTTTCTGGTCTTAAAGAAACATTTGTTTTTTCCCCTTTATTTTTAGCTACAATTGGATTTGCAATTATTTCTATTCCTGAATTTAACTTTACTTTACATTTATCACCCGAAACATCAGTTACCTCTCCCGCAAAAGTATTATTCTCTCCAATAAACTCAGCAACAAATGAATTTACTGGTCTTTCATATAGCTCGTCGGGACTTGAAAGTTGCTGAACTTTACCATCATTAAATACTGCAATTCTATTTGACATGGTTAAAGCTTCCGTTTGATCGTGTGTAACGTAGACGACTGTTACTCCGATGCTTTCATGTATATGTTTAATTTCATATTGCATACTTTCTCTTAAATTTTTATCCAAAGCTCCTAAGGGCTCATCCATAAGAACTAGTTTTGGATCAAATACCAGTGATCTTGCTACAGCAACTCTTTGTTGTTGTCCCCCTGATAGTTGCATAGGCATCCTAGCTTCAAAACCTTGTAAAGAAACCATTGATAAAGCTTTATCAACTTTTTTATCAGCTTCATCTTTTGGTATTTTTCTTACTCTTAAAGGAAATGCTAAATTTTCATAAACTGTCATATGTGGAAACAAAGCATAATTTTGAAATACCATCCCTATTCCTCTTTTGTGAGGTGGAATATCTGAAATAACTTTGTTATCTAAATAAATCTGACCATTTGTTGGTGTTTCAAAACCTGCTAACATCATTAGACAAGTCGTTTTTCCTGATCCAGAAGGACCTAACATAGTTACAAACTCACCTTCCTCAATATCTAAATTAAGACCTTTAACAACGAGTTGTTTTCCATCATAACTTTTGTCAACGTTTTCAAATCTTACGAAGTGATCATTACCCATACGACTTTTAAACATTTGTTAGATTGATAATCAAGCAATTTATTTAATAAATAATTCCTTGCTCATATTACAAAATAGCTCACTACCACTTTCTGTAACCCTTATTGCCTCTGATGCCTCAACTCCCCAATCACCAAATTGCATAACCGCGATCATGTGGAAACATATATTGGGCTCTAAAATAGTCATGTCACCTTTATAAATATTAAGAGTATGTTCGCCCCAATCAGGTGGATATCCAATTCCAATTGAATAACCTGTTCTTGATTTTTTCTCTATTCCATATTTATCTAATATCTTCCAAAAAGCTTGCGCAACATCATTAGCGGTATTTCCAGGTTTTATGTGACTTATTCCAGCGTCTAAAGCTTCTATAGTTTTGTTCATTGTATCAATTTTTAATTGATCGGGCTTTCCAAGAAGAACTGTTCTTGCCATAGGCGCATGATACCTCTTATAAACGCCTGACAATTCTACAATCGTAGCTTCACCTTCAACAAATTTGTCTTGAGTTGCGGTCAAATGTGATGCTGAAGTTCCTTTTCCAGTTGGAAGCAATGTTGCTATACTTGAATACTCACCTCCAAATTCCTCAGTTCCATAAAACAAAGTTTTTTGAATTTCACCGACAGCATCACACTGTCTTACACCTGGATTAATAACATCCATTGCAGTTTTCATCCCTCTTTCAGAAATTTTTGCAGCAGATTTCATAAAACTTATTTCTGCATCTGATTTTACTAGCCTTGCCCAATTAACTAGACGATCGCTGTCTTTAATTTTTGCATTTGGTAATCCCTGCTTTATTTTTTCATAACAAAACGCTGTAAAGTAATGCGCATCCATTTCTAAGCCAATGCATAACTTGTCCCATTTTCTTTCTTTTATAATCTCTACCAAATTATCATAAGGATGTTTTGGCCATGTATGAATATAATTTTCGTCATAAACTAAAATATTTTCATCCTTTAAATAAGTTTTAATATATGCGCCACCAGCATCTTGAGCCCTAACAAAACACAGGGGCTCGTCTGCATCTATATGAACAATTGCACATTGAGCATAATAAAAAGACCAAGCATCATAACCTGTTAGGTAATTCATATTGTTAGTGTCGTGTGAGATTAAAAGTTCGATGCCTTTTTCTTGCATCATTTTTTTAACTTTTTTTAATCTTTGTTTATATTCTTCTTTAGTGAACAACATTAATTTTCTTTAAATAATTTACCGAATCCTTCGACAGAATTATTTTTATTTATTTTAACAAGCGTATCCCAAATCAAAGCCTGATTGCTAGATAAAACTGTAGTATTTAATTTTTTCTCTAATTTATCAATTATGGGCAATACTGGTAATGCGGTACAAGAAACAAAGATTGCCTCTGCCCCATTTAAATCTATTTCAGATAAAACATTATATAAATAATTCTGATCAACTTTTCCGATATCGTAGTCAGCTTCTATATCAAAATAAGAATTTGATGTAACATCAAATCCTTCATCTTTAAAATATTCTAAAACTTCATCGTTAAGTTTTTTGCTATAAGGTGTAAATAGACTTATTTTGTTTATATTTAATTTCTTTAAAGCTTTGATTGCAGCAGTACTTGGAGTTGTTACTTCTGCCATAGGTTTTGCAGCTTTTACTTTTTTCTCAATAGAATCATAACCTGCAGCTATTGTTCCAGATGTACAACCATAAACGACACAATCGATATCTTGATCAGGCAATATATCTTTTGTTACCTCAGTAACTTTGTTTGACATTTTGATCAAATTTTCTTTTGTTAGTGGGTTATAGCATTCGATACGATTTACAAAGAAATCAACTTCTCTATCCTTAATTACGTTTATAAAATCTCTTTCAATCATAAAATCACTTGCAAGCGCAATAAGTCCAATTCTTGGATTAGATTTGGTAATATATTTAGGATCTATTTTTGTTGAATTCATATTTTAAAAGGTGAATATACCAGAAGTTCTTTAATAATCATTAATATAAAAAAATAGGCATGAATATAAAAGATACTTTCGTAGCATCCTTAGTACCTATTTTTTTAGGCTTTGGTTTTGTAATTGCTAAACCAGCATTTGAATCGTTTCCTCCTATTCTTTTAATGGGTATCAGATTTACATTTGCTGCATCATTATTAATTTGGTGGTTTCCAATACCAAAAGGATATTTAAAAAGAATTTTTGCTGCATCATTAGTAGCTAATACTTTACAATATAGCATTACATATTCTGGTTTAGATTTAATTGATGCATCTGCAGCAGTTCTTTTGGTTCAAACAGAAGTTCCATTTGGAGTTATTTTTGCTTACTTCATGCTCAAAGAAAAACCAACTATTAGAGCTTTGATTGGTATAGCTATCGCTTTTGTTGGTGTTTATATTTTAACTGGATCTCCTAACTTGGATGGAAAATTTATTGGAATTGGACTTACGATTTTAGGTTCAGCTGTATGGGCTTTAGGGCAAGTTATGGTTAAACCTTTAAGTAAAGAAATAAATCCTTTAGCGTTAGTTGCTTGGTTAGCAATATTCTCTGGACCAGTATTAGTGATTTTATCTGCAATAATTGATGGAAACACAATTAATTATCTAACAAATGCAAAATTTGATCATTGGATTATTGCTATTTATATTGGTTTCATCATGCAACCAATTACTTATGGTTGTTTCTATTATGTTTTAAAAAACAACCCACTTTATAAAGTACTACCGATTGTAACTATGGGGATACCGCCAACAGGTTTATTAGCTGCTATTTTTCTTTTAGGAGAAAAACCTACTCCAGAATTATTTATTGGGGGTGCAATAATCATAGTTGGTGTGATTTTAATTGTATTTAAAAAAAACAAAAAAGAAGAGGAAATAAAATGAAAATTGGATTTATCGGTTTAGGCAATGTTGGAGGAAAACTTGCGGGAAGTTTATTAAGAAATAACTTTGATCTTACAGTAAGAGATTTAGATGAAACTTTAGCAAATTCTTTGAAAGACTTAGGTGCTAAAGTTGCAAAGTCTCCAAAAGAATTAGCTGAACAATCCGATTTAATCATTACCTCTCTTCCTTCTCCTGAGGTTTCTGCAGAAGTTATGGAAAGTGAAGATGGAATTCTAAATGGTTTATCAGAAAAGAAAATTTGGCTAGAAATGAGTACCACAGACGAAAATGAAGTAAAAAGACTTGGGAAAAAAGTAATAGAAAAAAAAGCTATCCCTTTAGATGGACCTGTGAGTGGTGGATGTCATAGAGCAGCAACAGGTAATATTGCTATATTCGTTGGAGGAGAAAGAAAAGCATTTGAAAAAATTTTACCTGCATTAACTGTTATGGGAAGAAAAATATTGCACACTGGTGAGCTTGGTACAGCAAGTGTATTAAAAGTAATTACAAATTATCTAGCATCTACACATTTAGTTGCCTTAGGTGAGGCTTGGACTGTAGCAAAAAAATCTAATTTAGATTTAGCAAAAACTTATAAAGGAATTGCTATTTCCTCGGGTAATTCATTTGTGCATGAAACTGAAAGTCAGGTTATATTAAATGGATCTTACAATATAAATTTTACAATGGATTTAGTTTTAAAAGACACAAGTCTATTTGACAATCTTGCAAAAAAACTGAAAGCCCCTTTAGAAATTTCTCCACAAATCGTTGAAATTTTTAAAGATGGTCAAAAAAAATATGGCTCTAGAGCTTGGTCATCAATGATTGTGAGAAGGATGGAGGATTTAAATAATATTAATTTTAGAGCTAATGGTTTTCCTGATGAGTTGGTTGATAATGAACCTGAGGAAAAAGGATATGAAATTTAATTAATGTGTTAAGATAAAAAATGTTAGATAAAAGAAAATTTTACATAGATGGTCAGTGGGTTGATCCAATTAAAATAAATGATTTTGACGTAATTAATCCATGCAATGAAGACCCGTTTGCAGTTATTTCTTTAGGTTCAAAAGAAGATACAGATTTAGCTGTTAAATCAGCAAAAAATGCCTTTGATACTTGGAAAGAAACTAGCAAAGAAGAAAGGCTCAGTTTACTTGAAAAATTATCATCAGTTTATAAAAAAAGATTTAATGAAATGGCTGAGGCTATTTCTCTTGAAATGGGTGCACCAATGGATTGGGCAAAAGATGTTCAAGCAGCTTCAGGGAAAGATCATTTAGATGATTTTATTTTTAGATTAAAAAATTTTAAATTTGATGAACACTTTGATAATAAATCAAATAATCATATCTATTATGAGCCAATTGGAGTTTGTGGATTAATCACACCGTGGAATTGGCCAATTAATCAAATTGCTTTAAAAGTCGTTCCTGCATTCGCAACTGGATGTACAATGATTTTAAAACCATCAGAAATTGCTCCTATTTCTGGAATGCTATTTGCAGAAATGATTGATGAAGCAGGTTTTCCAAAAGGTGTATTTAATTTGGTAAATGGAAACGGCGCAGGAGTGGGAACCCACATTTCAAGCCATCCTGATATTGATATGGTTTCTTTCACAGGCTCAACACGAGCAGGAAAATTAATTTCAAAAAATGCCGCTGAAACAATCAAAAGAGTTTGTCTTGAATTAGGTGGAAAAGGTGGAAACATTGTTTTTGCTGATAGTTATAAAGATGCAGTAAGAGATGGCATTCGAAATGTAATGAGCAATTCTGGTCAATCTTGCGATGCACCAACAAGAATGCTGGTTGAGAAATCAATTTATGAAAGAGCTGTTAAAGAAGCAGTAGATGAAGCAAACAAAATTAAAGTAGATCAAGCTTCAAAAAAAGGAGATCATATAGGACCAGTCATCTCTAAAGTTCAATATGATAAAATTATAAATCTTATTGAAAGTGGAATTTCTGAAGGCGCAACTCTTGCAGCAGGTGGACCTGAGTTACCAAACGGTTTGAACAAAGGGTACTTCATTAAACCAACTATATTTACAGATGTAACTAATGAAATGAGAATTGCTAAAGAAGAAATTTTTGGACCTGTATTATCTATAATTCCCTTTGAAACTGAAGATGAGGCAGTCAATATTGTAAATGATACTTCTTATGGTCTTGGAAATTATTTGCAAACTGAAGACAGAGAAAAAGCACACAGAGTTGCTAAAAAATTAAGATCTGGATGTGTTTACATAAATGGAAACGGAGCAGATGCCGGAACTCCATTTGGTGGTTACAGACAATCAGGTAATGGGAGAGAAGGAGGTGTTTGGGGCCTTGAGGAATATCTTGAAGTAAAGAATGTTACTGGTTGGAGTTAAAAGAATTTTTTAAATATCTTAGTCTTCCAATAATTTCATCTCGATCCATGTAATAACCTTGTAAATGTCTATGTCCTGAGTTTGGATCATATTCAGTTCTACCGTGTAATAATCGTCTATTGTTAAAAGAAAAAATATCACCTGGTCCTAATCTAAATTTAATCTGAAATTGATCGTCATGAAGTAAATTTCCAAATCGGTGATGAGCTTTATAAACTTTATCCATCAAATCAGGATGACAGTCTAAAGCATCCATAGTTGCTACGCTAAACCGAATATCATGGTAATCATTATCTTTTGTTAGAGATATCGCGGGTGCGTAATAACTTCTAACAGACTCTTGTGTATAATCCATGTCTCTAAATTTTAAATGAACATTTACTAGTGTATCAAATATTTCTTTCTCATTTTTTCTTAAATAATCTGCAACTGCAAACCCATCTACGGCGGAAGAGTCTCCTCCAGTTGCAGAATTTACTAAACAATGAAGAAATTGATAACCAGGTGGTGTTTCAAACCATGGTAAATCCATATGATTTCTTAGAGCATGTGCTGTGTAAGCAGAATTATTTGGTTTAGGAATATTAATTACTTCAAAAGGTGTTTTAAAAAAAGTTTCTCTAGTATGGCTAATTCTATTTAAAATTTTAAATCCAGAATTATTTTCAGTTGGTGCATTTTTTACTATAGCAATTCCAGTGTGGTGTAAGAGCTCTAACCATCTGACAAGTCCCTCATCTGAACTCATAATTTCATCATGTTCAATCTCAATTGACTTCAGATCATTTTGTAAAGAGTTGTCCCAAAGTTGATATGGAGATTTATATTCTAAATTATTTTTTATAGTATAGCAGTTTTCTCTTAACCAATTTTGGTCATAATAACTTATGTGGTCACCTTCACTCCATTCAATTTCAAGCTTGCCTTCATTATTTACTGCAAATTTTTTTGGATTAATATTGTTCGATACTTTTAAAATATTAAACATTCTATGACGTGAGTCTTTATCGTGTGCAGTCGGACAATTGTCTCTTAGCCATAAATAATTAAATTTACTTTTTTTTCCATCGCTCCAGTCAACTTCTAAATTTGTAGAATTTTTAGTTATATTCTTAATTGTAAAATTTTGTTCCATTAATTTTTATAATTTGAATGTTCTCTCTCTAGTTTTCTTAATAAAGCAGCCCACTCCGTTTTTCCATCATAATTATAATCATCAGAGTCACTCATGTTTTCCCAAAAATATGCAGCTTTCTGTTTATCTATTTCATGTTTGTTTAAACCCATGGCAAGATTTTTTACCTGAACTGAACATGCTTGCTCCAGATAATAAGCTCTGAAAAATGCTTCTGCTGCAGTTTTTCCTACTGTGTAATATCCATGATTTCTTGTAATCAAAATGTCGTGTTTGCTAATTAGGTTTTCAAATTTACTTCCAAATTCTTTGTCCTCAACAAATTCATAATCAATATATCCAACAAGATGATTTAAATAAACTGCAGCCTGTGAGAGATACATTAAACCCTCTTTAGTGCCACCAACTGCCATCACATCGTTGGCATGTCCGTGAACATAAAAGTTTACATCATTTCTTTTGTTAAAAATCCATTGAGCAAGATTAATGCATCCATCATTTAACCAAGGTCCATCCGCGTCTAATTTTTTTCCGTTTTGATCAATTTTAACTAAAGATGAAGCGGTAATTTCTTCATAAAACATTCCATATGGATGAACGAAGGAACAATTCTTATCTTCGGCAGATCTTGCCCCTGCACATTGATTTGCAAGATCTGTCATGCCGTACATATGTAAAATTCTATAGAGAGCAGACAACTCTAATCGCACATCTTTATCTGTTTGCGCCATATGTAAAATTCTTATTTAAAAAATAAGTAAAAGCAAATAAATACAACTGTTATTTCTTAAAACAATTATAAGTTGTATAATATTTGTTTTACATATCATCATTGTAACTGTTAGAACATTACTTCATGTCAAAAATTGAGATCAACAACGTATATAAAATTTTTGGTAATAATCCTTCCTCTGTACTGCCAATGGTAAAAGTTGGTGCAACAAAAGATGAAATTTTAGAGCAAACTGGCCATACTGTTGGATTAGATAATGTTTCACTTAAAATTGAAGAAGGAGAAACATTTGTCTGCATGGGTTTATCAGGATCAGGAAAATCAACACTGATAAGACATTTAAATAGACTAATCGATCCAACTGATGGTGAAATTTTAGTTGAGGGCACGAATGTAATGTCACTTGATAAAGATAAGCTTATTGAATTTAGAAGGCATAAAATGAGCATGGTATTTCAAAGATTTGGTTTATTCCCACATAAAACAGTAATTCAAAATGTTGGTTACGGATTAGAAATGCAAGGGAAAAGTGAAGATGAGAGAAATAAAATCTCAATGGAAAAAATCGATGCAGTTGGACTTACTGGTTTTGAAAATCAATACCCTGCTCAATTATCAGGAGGAATGCAGCAACGTGTTGGTTTAGCAAGAGCATTAGCTACTGATACAGATATTATGTTAATGGATGAAGCTTTCAGCGCTCTAGATCCTCTTATTAGAAGCGATATGCAGAAACAATTAATTGATCTTCAAGCAGAATTAAAAAAAACAATTGTATTTATTACACACGATCTAGATGAATCTTTAAGATTAGGAGATCATATTGGGATATTAAATTCTGGAAAATTAGTTCAAGTAGGAACTCCTGAGGAAATTATTATGAACCCTGCTGATGATTATGTAAAAGCTTTCGTAAAAGATGTAAACCGAGCAAAAGTAATCAAGGCAAAGATTATTATGAAAACTACTGATCAAGCTAATGATATAGATAAATCAAACTTAATAAAAGTAAATGAAGATGAATTTATAGAAGATTTTTTACCTAAAATTGTCTGTTCTGATTCAAACTGTGAAGTGGTTGATAAAAGTGGAAATGTAAAAGGATACATTTCAAATCAAGAATTACAGTCTTCATTAACAAGATCATAAAGTAGTGTTATTAAAAAATTTCGAAGTAAAAAAGGAATGGGTTGATTACAACAATCACATGAACATGGCTTATTATGTTCTTGTTTTTGATCAAGCATGGGAAGTTGCACTTGAAAAATTTAAAATGGGAGGAACGGCAGCAAAAAATCTTGATAGAAGTACTATGGTTGTTGAAACAAATACTAAATACTTAAATGAAGTTAAAGAAGGTGAAAAAGTAAATGTTAATCTAACCTATTTCGACCATGATAAAAAAAGACTTCATTTAAAAATGGAAATGATTTCTCAAAAAACTAATAAAATTTCAGCCTCTATGGAATGGATATCGCTGTATATAGATTTAAGTAAAAGGAAAGTTACTGAATTTGAGGAAGAAAAAGTAAAATTAATGAAAGACTTTATTGAACAAAATAAGTCAAAATTTTCAGACGAAGGTCTTCTATTCACCTCTAAATTGAAGAAATAATTAAATTTTCGAGAGATTTTTTTTTTGATATAGGTGCATAATGAGCACTGATAATAACTCAAAAGGAATTCTTTTAATAATTGCAGCAATGACTTTGTTTGCAATGCAAGACTCTTTAATTAAATTTATTTTTGAAAAAGCAGCTTTATATGAAATATTTTTTGGAAGGTATTTTGTTGCTGCAATTTTGCTGTTTTGTTACATCAAATTTAGAGGTCAAAAAGTTTCTTTAAAAACCTATTATCCTTTTTTAACGTTTGTTAGAGTAATACTTCATTTTTTAGCGTTTTCTGCATTCTTTATTTCTTTAACCTATATGCCTTTAGCTACAGCAAATGCTTTATTTTTCTCATGTCCATTTTTCGTTTCAATTTTTGCAAAATTTTTTTTGAAAGAATTTATTGGTATAAGAAGATGGTCTGCAATTGTGTTCGGTTTTATTGGTGTATTTATTGTTTTAAATCCAAACTTTGATGATTTTGAATATAAAAGTCTTCTACCAGTTTTGTGCGCATTTTTTTATGCAGCTTCAATGACAATAACAAAATATACATCTGATAAAGATGACGTTAATACTCAACTTTTTTATTTCTACCTAATAGCACTAATATTTTGTGGTATTATCTTTGTTTTTATGGGCAATGGTCAACTTAATGATCCTAATTTTGACCCCACTACTCAATTTATATTTAGAGAATGGTTTTCAAACTTTGAATATACATGGAAGTTTATTTTATTTTTTGGTTTTGCTGCATCAATTGCATTTGTATGTATTTTTTCAGCGTATATAGTTGCTTCGCCATCTGTTGTTTCATTATTTGAATATTCTTTAATTATAATGTCTATGATCCCTGGTTATTTTCTCTTTAACGAAATACCTTCGGCTAGAACCTTCATTGGAGTTGCGTGCATAATAGCAGCTGGAATTTATATTTATATGAGAGAGCGAGTTAGAGATCAATATATTGCAACTGAAACTCCGGTAAGAAGATGAGTAAAAGCTATATACCTACAATCAATATATCCTCACTAATTAAAAATAATTTTGAAACCCAAAATGCATTTAAAACAATTAAAAAAATTGAAAAAGCTTGTGTGAATGTAGGTTTTTTTCAAATTACTGGTCATGGAATTAATCCTAAAGAAATTAAAAAAACTTGTGAAGTTGGAAATAAATTTTTTAATTTACCAGACAGTAATAAAAGAAAATTATCACCTAAAAAATGGAATAAAAAAAATAAAAATTTATACAGAGGATATTTTCCTAATGATGTGAACGGAAAAGAAGGATTGGATATAGGTGATTTAAAGGTAACTAAAAAATATTCTTCAAATATAAGCAATCAGTACATAGAGCATCTTAATCTGAGTTTATGCTTTAATAAAAACTCAATTGATATTTTAAATAAATATTTTGACAATATTTATAGATTAAGTGAAACTTTATTTAAAAGTGTAATAAAACTTAATAAAAAAAATCCTGATATTTCTAGTGCAGCTTTTTCAAGATTAAAAACATTAAGTACATTAAGATTTAATTATTATCCTAATCAAACAAAACCAGTAGAAATATCTAAACAAGACAAGGTTGCTCTTGGATGTGAAACTCATGTTGATAGTGGTATATTCACAGTCCTCTATCAAGATAGAAAAGGTGGATTGCAGGTACAAAATAGAAAAAATAAAAAATGGTATGATGTACCATTTAACAAAAAAGCTTTAGTGGTAAACACTGGTAGAGCTTTGGAGTTTCTAAGCAAAGGTAAATTTAAAGCAACTAATCACAGAGTTTTATGGAACAAAAGTAAGAGACTCTCTGTTCCTTTTTTCTTTGAACCTTCTTATGATTTCAAAATGAACCAATCATTTTTAAATGGAAGCAAATTCAAAAATAATGGTCCAATTTACGAGAAATTTCTTAACAAATCCTTAAAGAAATTTATTGAATATCAACGCTAGTAATAATAAAGTTTAACTATAAAGCGATACATAACTCGTCGTTAAATTCAAAAATTTACGAAAGTGGGATCGGTCGTCTTTAAATTAATTTTTAAAGGAGGCTTTATGAACTTTGGATATTTTTGTAATACTACTAATTGGGATAAAAAACCTTATACCCAACTTCTAGACGAAGCTAGAGAAATCACTGAATATTGTGATCAAAATAATTGGAATTCTATTTGGTATACCGAACATCATTTTAATCATGAAGGAATGGAGTCTTGTACCAATCCACTAATGATGTGTACTGATGCTGCTGCAAGAACTAAAAATATTCGTTTAGGACAAGCTTGCAACGTAATTACATTTCACAATCCCATAAGACTTGCGGAAGATATTGCAACCCTTGACCAAATGTCAAAAGGAAGAGTTGAAGTTGGTATTGGAAGAGGAGTTTATGGAAGAGAAGCTATTAATATGAATAAAGAGGCTGACTTAAAAGACCAAGCAAAAAATTTTAGATTATTTTCTGAAACATTAGACATAATGAAAAAAGCATGGTCTGAGGACTTCTTTTCTCATCAAGGTGAATTCTATACTTATCCCTCACCAAATTTTATTTGGCAGCACGATATGAGTCCGCCGAGAGAAAATGTTGTAGATTTAAAAACAAATGAATTAAAACAAATATCTGTTTTACCAAAACCTTATCAAAAACCCTTTCCACCAATTTCTCAAGTGGTTGATGGAGAAAGATCAATTCAGTGGGCGGCAGAAAATGGACTTAATACAATTATGTGGATACCAACTGTAAAAGCTTTGAAAAAAAGATTTGAAATTTATAAAGAGGCAAAATCTAGAGCTGAAAATAGAGATGTGCCACTTGGTGAAGGTATTAGTTTGGTTAGAGATATGTTTGTTGCAGAAACTATGGAAGAGGCTGAAAAAATGGCTGGAGAACATATTGTAAATTATATGAGATGGGTTTGTCATTGGAGAGGATTGGGAAATCATATGGATCCAGATGAAAAATTACCAGAGACAAAAAATAAACTAGATTTATTAAATTATGAATTTCTTCATAAAAGAAATCTATTGTTTGGAACACCTGAGTTTGTAATTGAAAAAATAAAAGAACTTCAGCAAGAATTAAATCTTCAAAATTTACAAGTCTGGTCTAACTTTCCAGGTATCAAACATGAAGACTGTATGAGAAGCATCAAATTATTTACAGAAGAAGTAATTCCAAATATAAAACCGATAGACACAAACATTCAAAGAGCTAGTTAGTAGATGGAATTAAAACTTAGAAAATTTGCAAAGTTTGTAGATAAAACTTTTATTGAAGGTGGAAAAAAAGCAAAAGAACCTGTTCTATTAGTTTCGGTTGCAGCTGTTATAGAAAATCCTTGGACCGGAAAAGGATTTGTACAAGATTTAAAACCAGAAATATTGGATCTTGCGCCTCAATTAGGAGATCTTTTAGTGCCAGAGTTAACAAAGGAAATTGGTTCAGGTGAAAAAATTTTAGCTTATGGGAAAGCTGCTATGGTTGGATTGAATGGTGAAATTGAACATGCATCTGCATTTATTCATACTTTAAGATTTGGAAATAAATTTAGAGATGCTGTTGGTGGAACTTCTTATTTAAGTTTTACTAACACTAGAGGTCCTGCGGGTGCAAAAATTTCAATTCCAATGATGCATAAAACTGATGCTGGATTAAGACCTTTTTATCTAACGCATGAATTTACAATTCATGATGCACCTAATGAAGATGAAATAGTTGTTGCAATTGGAGGCGCTCCAACTGGACGAGCTC
>CACDQA010000019.1 GCA_902554745.1 uncultured Pelagibacteraceae bacterium | reverse complement strand
AAATCTGTAGGTCTTGGTGCAAGTACATTAGCAATGTCTAACATACCTTTTTTAAATAAATCTTTAGCAAGTGAGAGAGATAAATTAACGAGTTATAAAGATATTACGACTTATAATAATTATTATGAGTTTGGAACATCAAAGAGTGATCCTTATAGAAACTCTCAAATATTTAAAACAACTCCTTGGGATATAGCTATAGAGGGTGAAGTTGAAAAACCAATAAAATTATCTATGGAAGAAATCTCAGAAATGTTTATTTCTGAAGAAAGAATATATCGATTAAGATGTGTTGAGGGTTGGTCTATGGTTATTCCATGGATGGGCTTTTCTTTGAGCAAATTACTATCAAAAGTAAATCCAACTAATAAAGCAAAATTTGTTGAATTTGAAAGTGTATATGACCCTGCACAAATGAAAGGTCAAAGATACCCTGTTTTAAACTGGCCTTACAATGAAGGTTTAAGAATTGATGAAGCCATGCATCCTTTGACAACAGTTGTGACAGGTTTATATGGCAAAAAACTCCCTAATCAAAACGGAGCACCACTAAGAATTTTTATTCCATGGAAGTATGGTTTTAAAAGTGCAAAAGCTATTGTTAAAATTAAATTTGTTGAAAACATGCCTACCTCATCATGGATGTGGGCTTCACCTAGAGAGTATGGATTTTACTCAAATGTTAACCCTAATGTTGATCACCCAAGATGGTCTCAAGCAACTGAAAGAATAATAGGTGAAGGTGTTTGGGCACCTAGAGTAAAGACCTTAATGTTTAATGGTTATGGAGATGAAGTTGCAAATCTCTATAGCGGTATGGATTTAAAAAAAAATTTCTAAATTAAATTGAGAAGATATTCTAAAACTCTAGTTTTTTTTCTTTCTCTTTGGCCAATTTATATGATTTCTTATCAAATAATTTTTAATCAATTAGGTCCAGAGCCTGTTGATAGAATCATAAATCACTTTGGAGAATGGACTTTGATATTTATTCTTTTAACTCTTTCAATGACACCACTTAAGCAAATCACAAAATCAGTAGAGTGGATCAAGTTTAGAAGAATGCTTGGTTTGTTTACTTTTTTTTATGCATCTATTCATATGTTAAGTTATGTTGGTCTTGATTACAGATTTGATTTTGAGCCACTGATAAATGATGTCTTAAAAAAGAAGTTTATCTTTATAGGATTTTCAGCTTGGCTGTTGTTAATTCCACTTGCTGTAACGTCATCTGAGAAAATGGTTAGACTGTTAAAACAAAATTGGAAAAAAATTCATAGATTAATTTATATAATTGGGATTTTTGGCGTACTTCATTATATTTGGCTATCAAAAACAATATTTTTCAAACCACTTATATTTTTAATTATTTTAGTAATTCTTTTACTTTTTAGAATTAAAATTACAAGATCAGCTTCTAAAATCTGAGGCTTTATCAAAATCTTTAAAAGATTTGATACTCTTAGTTTTAATAAAATTTGTTCTATTTTTAAGCCTCTTAACCATAAATTTTGCTCCAAACTGACCTTTAATATTTTTAAATTTTTTTATTAAAGAATTATCAAAACCGATGGGGTTACCTATTCTGGTTTTATATTTTAACGCATGTATTAAAAATTTTTTAGAATTTATAGATCTACAAATTTTATTTATATCTGATTGTTTAACAAATGGCATGTCCGACTGAACTATAATAAAGCCTTTATCATTTTTAGATATTTTTTTTAATCCTGTTTTTATAGAAGAGGCCATCCCTTGTTTATAATTTTTATTATAGGTAAAAATAATTTTTTTATTTTTTTTTATTATTTTTTTTACTTCTTTGTGTTGATGGCCAAGAACTATGATAATTTTATTTACTTTACTTTTTTTTAATACATTTAATGAATAATTTATTAAAGGTTTATTTTTATATAGCTTAATAAGTTTATTTTCAGATTTTATTCTTTTTGATTGGCCAGCTGCAAGTAATATTGCTTTAATCACTTTTTATAAGTTTCTGATACTAATTGAGCTATAATAGATAAAGCAATTTCTGGGGCAGATTTACCTCCAAGTTTAATTCCAATTGGTCCATGAATTGAATTGATTTCATCATTAGTAAATCCAGCCTCACTTAATCTTTGACATCTGTTTTCGTGAGTTTTTTTACTACCAAGTGCTCCGATATAATAAAATTTATTCTTTAGAGCAAATTGTAAAGCAGGATCATCTATTTTTGGATCGTGTGTTAAAGCTATTAAGGCTGTATTTGAATTTGTTTCAATTTCTTCAAAAGCCTCTTTTGGCCATTTATTAATAACTTTAATATCAGGAAATCTTTGCTCAGATGCAAAATATCCTCTTGGATCTATTATACTAATTTCAAAATTTAAACTTTTTGCAAAATCAACTAAGTATTGTGCAATATGTACAGCACCAACAATAATTACTTTTATTGGTTTTATATAAGTTTCGACAAATATCTCTGAATTTTCTATAACCCCGTTTTTTTTTGATTTAAAAAAATTTTCTATTTCTTCAGCATATTTTGAAAATTCTCCCTTTGGAGAAGTGCCAGGTAAATAAATTTCACTATCACCATTTTCTAAATTTGTAAGAATTGCAAACTCAGTTTTTGATGATTTTTTTTTTAATATTTCTTCAAGTGTTTTAATTTTCATTAGTGTATCTGCTCAATATATACCGCTATCTCTCCACCACATGCTAGACCCACTTCCCATGCACTTTCGTTTGAAACTTTAAATTCTATTTTTTTACAAGGCTTGTTGTCTTTAATTAACGATAGACACTCACTTACAACCGCTGATTCTACACATCCACCAGAAACCGATCCTGAAAAATCTCCTTTTTCGTTCACAATCATTCTACTACCAACTTGTCTAGGTGATGATCCCCAGGTTTGAATTACGGTTGCTAAAACTACTTTTTGATTAGCTTTGATCCAATCTTTAGCTTCGTCTAATATTTTCTCATCAAATGAATTTTTCATCTGATAAAATATAGTTTTTAACTAGCAAGCATCAACGGCTTTTTTAGCCTGAGTGACAACTAAACTAGCTCTGAAATCTGCAGAAGCATGCATATCAGAGTTCATTTCTGAACTATCTAGATCCATTCCATCTATTGAAGAAGAAGAAAAATTACCCGATAAAGCTTTAGACATTTCTTTATCATTATAAACACATGATTTTGCACCAGTAACTGCAACGTTTACATCTCCTTTATGTTTAGCCACATATACTCCAACGATTGCATATCTAGATGCAGGATTAGGATGTTTTTGATAGCTAGATTTTTCTGGTATTTGAAATTCTATAGCTTCTATTAACTCTCCCTTTTTTAAAGCTGTCTCGAACATTCCTTTAAAAAACTTTGCCGCTTCAATTTTTCTTTCATTCGTATGTATTGTAGCGTTTAAAGCAATACAGGCTGATGGATAATCTGCTGAAGGATCATTATTTGCTATTGATCCTCCTATTGTTCCTCTATTTCTAACTTGAGGGTCACCAATTCCTTCAGCCAAACTAGATAATGATGGAATTGCTTTTTTAACATCTTTAGAATTTGAAACTTCAACATGTTTAGTTGCAGCTCCTATTGTAACTGATTTGCCACTTACTTTTATACCGCTTAATTTTTTAATATTTTTTATATCAATTAAATCTTTGTAAGTAGCCAATCCTAATTTCATTGAAGGAATAGTAGTCATTCCTCCTGCTAAAAAAGCAGAACTAGATGAAGCAAGTTTAGATGCCTCTTTACTATCTTTTGCTGAATGATAATTAAAATCTTTCATAAACCTCCTATGCTGCTTTTGCGTTAGATTTTTTTAGATTTTTACAAGCCTTCCACACTTTTTCAGCTGTAGCTGGCATAGTAACCTCTTGTCCACCTAAGGCATCAATTACAGCATTCATCACAGTAGGTGGTGCTGCTATTGCTCCCGCTTCTCCACAGCCTTTAACTCCTAAAGGATTTGTGGTTGCATGTGTACAAGTATAACCAATGTTGAACTCAGGAAAATTATCTGCACGTGGCATCGTATAATCCATATAAGATCCAGTCATCAACTGACCTGTTTCATCATACTCTGCATTTTCATACAATGCTTGACCAATACCTTGAGCAAGACCACCATGAACTTGTCCTTCGACAACCATTGGATTAATTATTCTTCCAAAATCATCACAAGCTGTATATTTTTCTAGCTTCACATGACCTGTTTCTGGATCTATCTCAACTTCAGCAATATGTGTTCCTGCTGGAAAAGAAAAGTTTGAAGGATCATAAAAAGAAGTTTCTTTTAAACCAGGTTCATCACCCTCTGGCAATGGAGATTTCATTTCATCTCTTACACCCGGTAAATAACAAGCAAAAGCTACTTCTCCTATTGTTTTCTTTTTATTTGATTTAGAAACAATAAATTCACCATCTTTAAACTCAACATCTTCTGGATTTGCCTCTAACATTTTTGCTGTAACTCTTTTACCTTTTTCAACTATTTTTTTACAAGCATTAACAATTGCAATACCACCAACAGCTAAAGATCTAGAACCGTATGTTCCCATACCAAATGTTCCTTTATCTGTATCTCCATGAACGATATCTATATTTTCTATTGGCACACCTAACTCATCAGCTGCTATTTGAGCAAAAGTTGTTTGGTGACTTTGTCCATGACTATGTGAACCTGTGTAAACAGTGACTTGTCCAGTTGGATTAAATCTAACCTCTGCAGACTCCCATAATCCAACTCCACATCCTAAAGACATTACAGCAGCCGAAGGAGCAATACCGCATGCTTCAAAATATGAAGTAACACCTATTCCTCTTAGTTTTCCTTTGGCTTCAGACTCTTTTCTTCTTGCCTCAAAACCTTTGTAGTCTGCCATCTGTTTTGCCTTTTCCATTCCAGCAACATAATCACCAGAATCTACAGTATGAACTAATGTTTGTTTAAAAGGAAATGCCGTAGGGAAATTTTTAATTCTAAGTTCAGTTTTATCTATTCCTAATTCCATTGAGGCTTTTTCAACTAATCTTTCAATAGTGTATGTAGCCTCTGGTCTTCCTGCACCTCTATAAGCATCTACTGGAGCTGTATTTGTATATACAGCTTTGACATTTGTATAAGCTGCTGGAATTTCATAAACTCCAGTTGCACAAGGTCCAAATAAATAAGTTGGTGTCACTGTGCCGAATACTCGAGCATAGGCTCCAAGGTTTGCTATGGTCTCATTTTTAAAACCAAGAAATTTTCCATCTTTAGTAACCGCTAATTCTGCATGAGTTACATGATCTCTTCCATGTATGTCAGTTAAAAAAGATTCTGATCTTTCTGCAACCCACTTTATAGCTCTATTAATTTTTTTAGCTGCCCAGCTACAAACAATATCTTCGTTGTAGACATTAATTTTTGAACCAAAACCACCACCAACATCTGGAGCTACAACTCTTAACTTATGTTCAGGAGCTACATTTCCAAAAGCAGACATTATCAATCTTGATAAATGTGGATTTTGACTTGTTGTATATAAAGTAATCTCTTCAGATGCTGCATTGTAATCGGCAACACATGCTCTTGGCTCCATTGCATTTGGAATTAATCTATTATTAATGATATCAATAGAAATTACTTTATCAGCCTTATCAAATGCTTCTTTAACTTTTTGTCTATCGCCTAATAACCAGTCAAAACAAAGATTTTTATCGATGCCTTCATGAATAGTATCTCCATTCATAGCATCTGCAGTACTTGTGACTGCTTTTAATACTTTATAATCAACTTCAACTTTTTCTGCAGCTTCTTTTGCTTCTGCTAAACTTTCAGCAATTACAACTGCAACAGGATCTCCAACAAAATTTACATTATCTTTAGCTAATGGTGGATTTCCAGGACATTTCATTTCTGTACCATCTTCACTTCTAATTGCCCAACCCGCAATTAAACCTCCAATTTTATCATCTGCTATTTCTTTGCCTGTAAGTATGCTTACTACTCCTGGTGATTTTAAAGCTTTATCAATATTTATTTTTTTAATAGATGCTCTTGCATGTGGAGACCTAACAAAAATCGCATAAGTTTGATTTACTAAATTAATATCTGCTGTGTATCTGCCTTTACCAGTTAAAAATCTTTTATCCTCTTTTCTCTCAACTCTAGAACCTACTAAACTTGCCATTTTCTTTTTCCTCCTTAAAATTACATTTTTGTTGCTGCTTCTTTAACCGCGGCAACAATATTTTGATATCCTGTACATCTGCAAATATTTCCTTCTAACCAATCTCTAATTTCTGTATCTGATGGTTTTTTGTTTTTTTGCAAAAGATCAACTGCGCTCATAACCATTCCTGGAGTACAAAAACCACACTGTAAGCCATGAAGTTTTTTGAACGCTTCTTGCATTGGATGCATCTTTCCATTTGTTTCTAAACCCTCAATTGTTGTAACTTTTGATCCATTAATATCAGCTGCTAAAGCCGTACAACTTTTTAAAGAATTTCCATCAACATGAACTACACATGCTCCGCATTGACTAGTATCACATCCAATATGTGTACCTGTTAGCTGTAAATGCTCTCTTAAAAATGTAGATAGTAAAGTGTTATCAGGAGCTTCTTTTTCAACTTTTCTTCCATTAACCTCTAATGAAATTTTACCCATAATCTCTCCTTATAAATAATAATAAGATTTAATCATTTTGAGAATATGAAGGCAAGTGTCAAATTGAACACTACTTGGACTAGAATTTTATTTTAAAAACATCCAATAAATTAACAAAATTCCTAAAACTACTGCAGCTGTTAAATATCTATAATTAATTTTTGGTTCAGGTACTTTTTGATTATCTGACTCAGTTATCTCGATAGTTTCATTTTTTTCAGAAGAAATTAATTCAGAGAATTTACCAAAAAAAATATCTGCCATTTTTTTTGCTGTCATATCTATAAGTCTTGAACCTACTTGTGCAATTTTACCACCAACTTGTGCTTCAACAGAATAAATTAAATTTGTTCCAGTGTCTGTATCCTCAAGTTTAACTTCAGCTTCTCCTGAGGCAAAGCCAACTAGAGAGTTTCCAGATCCTAATATCTTATAGCTGTTAGGAGGATTTAAATCTTTTAATTCAATGTCACCAGAAAAGGTTGCATTAAAAGGTCCAATTTTATTTGTAGCTTTTGCAGAAAATTCAGTATCAGATTTTTTATTAAATTCTTCACATCCCGGGATTGCTTGTTTAAGTATTTCTGGATCATTTAAAGCTTCCCAAACTTTTTGTTTTTGTAAATTAATTTTATAAGATCCTGTTAATTTCATAAATTAAACATATAATAAATTATGGACGAAAATACAAAAAAAGAATTACAATCTGCAGCTTTTGAAAGATTAATTTCTCATCTTAGAGAAAGAAAAGATGTACAAAATATAGATCTAATGAATCTTGCAGGTTTTTGTAGAAACTGTCTTTCTAAATGGTACAGAGAAGAAGCAGGAAAAAAAGGGATTGAAATTTCTGACCCTGATGCAAGAGAACATGTTTACGGGATGCCTTATTCTGAATGGAAAGACAAATATCAAAAATAATTATTTCTCTTTAAGTCTGGGGAATAATTCTACAAAATTACAGGGTTTATGATTAACGTCTAATTGATGCTTTAATATTCCATCCCACGCATCAGTTACACCTCCAGAGGATCCTGGTAATGCAAATATATATTTACCATTAGATAAAGCTGCACAAGCTCTAGATTGTATTGAGGATGTTCCAACTGTTTTTAGACTTATTGTTCTAAAAACCTCCCCAAATCCAGGTATATGTTTATCTGCAATTTCATTAACTGCTTCAGGAGTTATATCTCTTCCTGTAAGACCTGTTCCTCCTGTAGTTATTATAACATCTATCTCTTTTTGAATGGTCCATTCTTTTAAAATTTTTACAATATCTTCTTTATTATCTTTGCAAATTTTTCTATCAATTAATTGATGTTTGGCTTCTTTAATTTTTTCAACCAAGATTGCACCCGATTTATCATTATCAAATGTTCTTGTATCTGTTACAGTTAATAAAGCTATATTTACATTCATAATTTAAAAATGATTATATTATCAATTCTTTTTTTTGTAACCGCTTTAATATACTCAAGTGTTGGATTTGGAGGTGGCTCAACATATCTTGCAATACTTTTAATTTGGGGTGTACCTTACACAATATTTCCCGTTATAGCTCTTCTATGTAATATTATTGTTGTATCTGGTAATTCTATTAATTTCATAAGATCTAAAAACATAAATTTTAATTTACTTTTTCCTTATTTAATTGGCTCTATTCCATTTGCGTTTATTGGAGGATCAATAACAATTGAAAAAAGTTTATTTGAGATTTTATTATTTTGTATTTTGTTGGTTGCAGGCATTTTTTTATTAATTGAGAGTAAGTCTTTTAATAAAGAGAAAATTAAAATTAACCAAATACCAAGATTAATCTCAATTTCTATTGGATCGATAATTGGCTTTATGTCAGGATTAGTAGGAATTGGTGGAGGAATTTTTTTAAGCCCCCTTCTTTTTTTAATGAAAGCTGGATACCCTAGACATATAACCAGCAGTGCATCTTTATTTATTTTAATCAATTCTATCTTTGGAATAGCCGGACAGTTGACAAAAGATAAGGTTTTAGATCAGGTTATTAACTATTGGCCATTATTTTTAACGGTGCTTATTGGAGGACAAATTGGTAGCTTATTAAACATTAAATTTTTATCGAACAAAATTTTAGCTCTACTAACTTCTTTTCTTGTAATTTTTGTCGCAATAAGAATGGGAATTAAACTGATAGCTTAACATTGAAGCTCTTGAAAAAAATTAAATAACCTGTTTGTTTCCACCTTTTTTAACAAAGTAAATACCAATGCAAACTGCAATTAAAGAAATTAAAACTTTTGTAGTAATTAATTCTTTTAAAAATATGTAACCTAAAATAATTCCAAAAATTGGTATCAAATAAGAAACTTGAGATTGAAAAATTAATCCATTTGTAGTCAAAATTCTAAAACGTAACAACCAAGCAATTCCTGTAGGAACAATTCCTAAATAAATAGCTGATATAAGAGAATCTGTTCTTGGTATAGTTTGAAAGGGTTGTTCAATTAAAAATGTTAATGGTAACAAAATAATTATTGCCCAAATTAAAATAGATCCAGTTACATTTTCATTTTTTTTATTACTTATTTTTAACGTTAGTAACCCACCTACAACATAACAAGTTGATCCAAGTAATATCAACAAAGCTGAAACAAAATTATTTTCATCTATTAAAAGATTGTCAGAAAATAAAAAAACTATTCCAGAAAATCCAATTAAAATCCCGATAGTTTTTACTAAATTGAATTTTTCGTTTTTTGTATAAAAATGAGCTAGCACTGTTGAGCTTAAAGGAGTAGTTGACATTAATATAGCTGCCAAATTACTTTGAACTGATTTAACTCCATAAGCAATTAAGAAAAATGGAGCTACCAAATTAATAAACCCTATCATTGCAAACCAATGCCAATCTTTAGAAAAAGCTTCAACTTTTATATTTTTAAAATAACACAATAGTAAAACTGGAATTGCTCCAAAAAATACCCTTAGGAAAGCAATTGTGACTGGGCCAAAAGAAAAAGTTGCTATTTTTATATTAAAAAACGCAGAAGCCCATATAAGAGATAATATTGTCAATAAAAAGTAATCAATTAATTTTGGTTGTCTCATTCAGTTATCTCTTTTATCTCACCGGAGGTTAAGGCAATTAAATTTTCAAAATTTATTTCGAATACTGCATTAGGATGACCTGCGGCTGCAAAAATAGATGAAAATCTATTTAAAGTTTCATCAATGAAAATTTTTATTTTTGTTAAATGTCCTGTTGGAGATACTCCACCAATTGTATATCCAGTAATTTTTTTAACATCTTCTGGGTTCGCCATTGAAATATTTTTTTCATCTAAAATTTTTTTTAATTTATTTAATGAACACCTCTTATCTCCAGAAACTAAACATAAAACATAACTATCCCCGGCTTTAAAAAGTAAGCTTTTGACAATGGCTCCTACTTTGCAACCTAAAGCTGTAGCTGCATCCCTAGCTGTTCTGGCTGTTTGCTTTAAAACAATCACTTTGAGATCTGGGTTAAATTGTTTTAAAGATTTTTCTGCTCTTAAAACTGGCTCTTTATTTAATATTGAATTCACAAGTTAAATATATTTATTATTTTAGTGACTAATTACACTACTTATGTGAAAATTGCATAGGTGTTATTTATTAAATAAGCAATATTTTTAAGTATTTTTTTGCTAATTAGGCCAAACAAAATTACATAGGAGACAAAATGAGTGCAGCAAACGTATTAAAATTTATCAAGGAAAAAGAAGCAGAATTTGTGGATCTAAGATTTACTGATCCAAGAGGAAAACTTCAACACTTAACAATGGATGCTTCAATAGTTGATGAAGGTATGTTAAATGAAGGCGTCTTTTTTGACGGTTCTTCTATTGCTGGTTGGAAAGCAATTAATGAGTCTGACATGATTTTAAAACCTGATACTGCAAGAATGTTTATGGATCCTTTTACGTCTCATAATACTGTGGTTTTGTTTTGTGACATTCTTGATGCAATTAAAAAAGATCCTTATGAAAGAGATCCAAGAGGTGTTGCTAAAAAAGCTGAAGAATATTTAAAAGCTTCAGGTATAGGTGATAAAGCTTTTTTTGGACCTGAGCCAGAATTTTTTGTTTTTGACGATGTAAGAATCAAAAATGATATGAATGAGTGTGGATTTAAATTAGATAGTAAAGAAGGTCCTTACAATTCAGGTAAAGAATATGAAAATGGAAATATGGGTCATAGACCACAAATTAAAGGAGGATATTTCCCAGTACCACCAGTTGATAGTGAACAAGACATGCGTGGTGAATATCTTAAAAATTTGAAAGAAGTTGGTATTAAAGTTGAAAAACATCACCATGAAGTTGCTCCTAGTCAGCATGAACTTGGTATGTATTTTGGAACTTTAGTAAACCAAGCTGATAACGTACAATTATATAAATATGTTGTTCAAATGGTTACACATTCATTTGGAAAAACCGCAACATTTATGCCGAAGCCAGTTGCTGGTGACAACGGTTCAGGTATGCACATCCACCAATCTATTTGGAAAGGTGATACTCCTGTATTTTCAGGTGATGCGTATTCTGGATTAAGTGAAACTGCGTTACATTATATTGGCGGAATTTTAAAACATGCTAAAGCAATTAATGCTTTTGCTAACTCTACAACAAACAGTTACAAAAGGTTAATTCCAGGTTTCGAAGCTCCAGTTCTTCTTGCGTATTCAGCAAGAAATAGATCTGCTTCTTGTAGAATACCGATCACATTAAGTAAAAAAGGTGCAAGATGTGAGATTAGATTTCCAGATGCTGCAGGAAACCCATATTTAACTTTCGCAGCTATGTTAATGGCTGGAATTGATGGAATTAAAAATAAAATTCATCCAGGTGAGTCTTTTGATAAAGATTTATATGAATTACCACCTGAAGAAGTTAAAGCTATCCCAACAGTTTGTGGTTCTTTAAGAGAAGCAATGGAAAGTTTAGATAAAGACAGAGAGTTTCTAACTCAAGGTGGTGTCTTTACTGACGATCAGATTGATGCTTACATTGCTCTTAAGTTTGAAGAAATTCACAAATTTGAACATGCACCTCATCCTGTAGAGTTTGAGATGTATTACAGTAGCTAATAAATTTAATTACTGTCTAGTTGTTGCAATTGTATCTTTGTTAACACCTTTTTTAACTACGTAATCTTGTGTGCCGTTCGCACCAGTTTCAACTTCTTTACGTAGTTCTTTAAAGAATGTTTTTTCCTTTAAAGAGTCTTTTAAGTTTTTAACAAGATTTTTAAACTCAAATTTGTTCATAAAGAATCTATACACTAGATATGCATATAATGCAATACAGATATGCGTTAAATGGGATAATACAACTTATGATATTTTGAAAGACTCTCCGCAGCCGCAACGCTCAGTTTCATTAGGATTATTGAACACAAATGATGAGGACAATTCCTCCTTTTTATAATCCATTTCAGTACCAAGTAGATACATAATAGCAGCTGAATCAACAAATACTTTCACACCCTTATCCTCAATAATTTCATCATTAGGATTTAACTCTTTTGTATACTCCATTACATAAGACATCCCTGCACAACCACCTGATTTAACTGACACTCTAACACCAATAGAATCTTTTTCAGCATTAGACATTATTTCTTTTATTCTTAATGCTGCGTTATCACTTAATTTAATTATTGGGTTCATTATAAATTCAATTCCAATTTTGCTGCTTCTGACATCATATCTTTGTTCCACGGTGGATCCCAAACTAATTCAAGATCAACATCCTCTATACCTTCAACTTGCATTGCACCATCTTTTACTTCTTTAGGTAAACTTTCAGCTACTGGGCAATTTGGTGTAGTCAAAGTCATTTTAATTTTAGCAAACTTGTCGTCCTCAACCTTAATATCATAAATCAAACCCAATTCGTATATATTTACAGGTAACTCAGGGTCATAAATTTTTCTTATTTCTTCAATTATTTGTTCTTTTTTTGACATAATTTAATTTTCTGTTTTTACTTCTTCTGTTTTTTCATCAAAAGCAGAAACCATTGTATGCCAAGATAAAGTTGCACACTTAACTCTCATTGGATATTGCTTAACACCAGATAAACACATTAGTTTAGTTTTTTCATCCTCATTCAAATACTTAGATTTTAATTCAGGATTTTCTTTAATCATTCCTAAAAAATCCTCAACTATCTCTTTAGCCTCATGCTCATTTTTTCCTTTAATTAAATCTGTCATTATAGAAGCTGAAGCCATTGAAATCGCACAACCACTCCCTTCAAAGGATGCATCTTCTACAATTTTTTGTCCATTTAGTTTTAAATAAACATGAACATTATCACCACAAAGTGGATTATTACCTTTAGCATCTTTATTAAAACCTTCTGTCTTTCTAAGATTTCTAGGATTCTTACCGTGTTCTAATATAATTTCTTGATAAAGTTCTTTTAAATTCATTATAAATTAAATATTTTTTTACAGTTGTTAATTGACTCATTCAACTGATCTAAATCCTCTTTCGTATTATAAATACCAACCGATGCTCTAGCACTAGCTGGAATATTTAATTTGTCATGTAGAATTTGACAACAATGATGTCCTGCTCTTATTGCAACCCCGTCTTCATCCAAGATAGTTGCTATATCATGAGGGTGAACTCCTTCTATAGTGAATGATAAAACCCCTCCTTTATTTTTTGGATTTCCGATAAGTTTAACTGAGTTATTTTTTTGTAATAGTTCTTGGCCGTATTCAACTAAATCAGCTTCATGTTTCATAACATTTTCGATACCAATGCTTTCTAAAAATTTTATTGATTGGTCAAAAGCAATTACTTGCGCTGTAGCCATAGTACCAGCCTCGTATTTATTAGGTAGTTCACCATAGGAAATCCTATCTTTTTTAACTTCATTTATCATTCCTCCACCACCTTGGTATGGAGGTAATTCTTCTAACCATTTTTTTTTGCCATATAGAACTCCCAAACCTGTAGGTCCATACATTTTGTGACATGAAATTGCATAGAAATCGCAACCTAAATCTTGCATATCTAATTTTAAATGTGGCGCTCCTTGACATCCATCGACTACAACAATTATTCCTTTTGAATGTGCAAGCTGGGTAATTTCTTTTACGGGTAAAATTGCACCTGTTACATTCGACAGATGAGTAATAGAAATTAATTTTGTTTTTGGGGTTATTTTCTTTTCTATTTCTTCAAGTGTAATTTCACCTTCTTCATTTATTTCAGCAAAATTAATTTTTATATTTTTTGATTTTCTTAAGAAATGCCATGGTACATAATTTGAATGATGCTCAAGTTCCGTAATTAATACTTCATCACCTTCCTGTAGGTAACTTTGGCCTAATGTATTAGCAACTAAATTTAATGCTTCTGTAGCACCTTTTGTAAAAACAATTTCATTTTTATCTTTAGCGTTGATATATTTTTGAACTGATGATCTTGTGTTTTCGTATAAATTTGTTGCTGCTACAGCAAGATAATGAACACTTCTTCCAACGTTAGAAAATTGTTTGGTATAAAATTCATTAATTCTATCAACAACTATTTTTGGTTTTTGTGATGAATTTGCACTATCTAAATAAACTAGATCATTATTTTGAATTTTTTCATCAAAAATTGGAAATTCTTTTTTTATCTGATCAATATTCATTCTTTAATTCCAAGCATATTTTTTATTAAGTTTTTTATTTCTGAGTCAGTAATTTTTTCTACAAC
>CACDQA010000018.1 GCA_902554745.1 uncultured Pelagibacteraceae bacterium | reverse complement strand
AAAATGTATGAGAAAATATGTAAAATGATTAAACTTAATTACAAAAGTTTCCTATGTAGTGGGAACAAAAATACTTTAAATTGTTTTTGCAACGTTAAAGAAATAGTTAGATACTTAGAAAAATTTACAAGCATAAATAAATGAAGAAAATTATTTCATCAACTTATGTTTTTTTTGAGAGACAAAATATTATAATTATTTATTTACTTTATTTATTTTTAATTTTAACTAGCTCAATTATTTTTTGTTTAATCTATTCATCGAATTATAATATTACTGATGAAAATTCTAATATCATTTTAAAAAATATTGATTTTGGTCATGGTCAACTAATACATAATTTTTACTATAATGGTCAATTGAGTCAAAAGTTTAACGGTATAGATTTTTACCTTAAGAAAACATTAGCACTACCATTGTTAATTACATTTCTTTCTAAACTTTCATTAAATTTTTTTTTTATAATTTCATTTAAAAACTTAATTATATATTCATTATATTTTTGGGTCTGTTTTTTATTTTATAAAATAAATAAAAATAATTTTTTTATTTTTATTTTACTTTTATTCACTCCACTTTTTGTGCCATATAATTTTCAAGTAAGTCTTAATTTTAATTATGAAGATAATTTGATAGCTATTTTTTTACCTTTAATTTTTTTGCTACTAGCAAGTAAAAAAGATAAAATTAGTTATATAATACTTTCTGCACTACTTTTTCTTTCTTATTTTTGTAAAACATCAATGTTTTTTATAGTTTTATTTGTTCCTCTTTTATTAATAATTTTTGAAAAAAAAAATTTAATCAAGTTTTTACCATTAATTTCAGCGGTTATAGCTATTACAGTATGGGGCAGTTATGGTCTAATCAAAACTGGTAAATTTCCTATTGGCTCGTCTGGATCAACAATTAATTCATACGTAATGTCTTTTTCATTTAATGAAAACTTTAATAAATTTTATCCAAAATATTCAACTGATCTAATTGAAGTCAAAACTCCCGACCGTATGATTAACAATGAGTGGGATTTTTATGATTATTATAAGGAAAAAAATTCAATATATTTGAAAAATAATTTTGAACAATTAATAAAAGATTTTATTTCAAAATTGAAATTTGTATTTTTCAATATTCATAAAGATGGGAGTCTTGATTTAAATTCTATGTCAGAAATTAAAATCAGCAATATAATGAATAAAATAATAATTAATTTTTCTATATTAACATTTTTGATTTTTATATTTAAACACTCTCTATTTGAAAAGAATATATTAAATAATTTAAATTATAGGAATAATTTATATTTCTTTTTTTTGTTTTCTCTAAGTATAGCTCCCCATTTAATTATATGGGCAACTTCAAAGCATTTAGTTGGAATTACAAATGTTTGTATAATATATGTGATACTACAAAATGAGAGTAAAATTGAAAAGTTTATTAAAAGTTTGTTAAAAATTTAATGAAAATTTTACACATAAGTTTTTCTGATTATATTGGTGGAGCATCAAGAGCTGCTCTGAGAATTCATCAATCACTCTTAAAAAATAAAATAAACTCAAATTTTTTAGTTGCAAAAAAATCTTCAAAAAATCATAAGAAAGTAGCACAAATAAATCAAAATAAAGCTTTTTATCTTATAAAAATATTTTTGAATAAATTATTTAATTTTGTTTTTCCAAATAAAACTTCAATTTTATCACTTAACTTGTTTTCCAATAATATTTATAAACTTATTAACCAATCAAATTTTGATATTATTCATCTGCATTGGATTAATAATGAGACAATATCTTTAAAAGATTTATCAAAAATAAAAAAAAAAATTATATGGACTTGTCATGATATGTGGCCATTCATTGGTGCTTATCATTACTCATTTGAAAATAATATGAAAAGTATCAATTTTATAGACAAATACATACTTGAACAAAAAAAAAAATTAAAAAAAAAAAATATTTACTTTATTGGTGTAAGTAAATGGATTCAAAATTCAATTAAAAAAAGTATTTTTAAAAGCTCCAAAACCTTTTGTGTTAATAATCCCATTGATAAAAAATTCTGGAAAATTCAAAATAAAATTAAATGTAGAGAAAAATTAAAACTAAATAAAAATAAATTTTATATTGGTTTAGGTAATTTAGAAGTTGGAAGATTTAACAGGAAAGGTATTGATTTATTAAAGGATTCAATAAAAATTTTAGAAAATAAAAAAATTGATTTTGAAATTGTAGAATTTGGAAACAAGGAAAAATTTACTATAGAAAATTGCAAAATAAAAATCAAATCATTAGGGATGATTAAGGACGATAGGATTTTAAGAAATATTTATAATTCAGTAGATTTATTTGTATTGCCATCCAAAATTGAGGCATTTGGTCAAGTTGCTAGCGAGTCCATATTGTGTGGAACACCAGTAGTTGGTTTTTTAAACACTGGGTTAAAGGATATTGTCAAAAATAGAAAAAATGGCCTTTTAGTAAAGAGTTTTTCTAGTATTCATTTATCTAAAGCGATTGAATTTTTTTTGAAAAAAAAATATTTAACCAAAAAAAAAGTCAGATATACAATTCTTAAGAAATTTTCATATAAAACAATAGCAAACAATTATATCAAAATTTATAGACAAATTTTAAATGAAAAAAATTAATTTAATTTTTAAAATAATTAACTCAAAAGAAAAAACAAAATTATGTTTATTAGTTTTGTTAATGATTTTTGCAGCAATACTGGAAACTATAGGGATTGGATTAATTATACCTGCCATTTCGATATTAATTAATGGCACTGAAGGAATTCTTGATCTTAAATTGTTTAGTTCTTTAAAAATGATAATTTTAAATTTTACCGATAAAGAATTAGCGATTTATATATTTTTGTCTTTATTTTCAATTTTTTTGATTAAAACATTTTTTTTAGTAATTTTATATCATGCACAATATAAGTTTTCTAGCAATGTATTAGGAAGGATAAGCAAAGATTTGTATAGTAAAATTGTGGCTCAACCTTATTCATTATTTTTCCAAAAAAATTCCTCTAAATATTTAAATACTTTATCAAACGAAACAAAAATTTTTATAGACTCTTGTCTTGAGCCTTTTTTACAAGTTTCTGCTGAATTAATTATTTTTTTATTCATAATTATTTTTTTAATTACAATAGAGCCATTAGGATCACTTTTAGTAATTTTCACTCTCTCATTTTCAATGATAATTTTTTATTTTTTTACAAAAAACAAAACTAGACATTGGGGACAACAACGACAGATTTTTGAGGAGAAATTACTCAAAAATATGCAAGAAACCTTTCATGGAATAAAAGAAATCAAAATTTTTAATGTATCAAAATATATTTTTTCAATTTTCAGCAATAATTTATTTAAAACAGTTGAAGCAAGAAGAAAAATGAATTTCATCTTACAATTACCTAGATTATGGCTTGAAATTATAGCTGTATTTACAATGGTATCAGTAGTGATGATAACAATAATTTTTTCAAATGAAATTTCTACTGTTATACCCATGTTAGCAGTTTTTAGTGCGGCTGCTTTTAGAATTATTCCCTCAGCAAACAGAATTTTGATAGCAATTCAAAATTTAAGATATGGATTTGCTTCAGCAGAGAAATTAATTGAAAATATTGATGACATAGATGAGGCTTTTCAAGCAATGAAGAATAGCCCCCAAACATTAGACATTCAAAATTTTGAGGAAATAGTTATGCAAGATATTAAATTTGATTATGAAGAGCCTCATAAGCAAATATTTGAAAAATTAAATTTTTCTCTAAAAAAAGGGGAGTGTATTGGAATCATTGGAACAACGGGAATAGGAAAATCAACTTTTGTTGATATTTTTTGTGGTTTATTGAAACAAAAAGGAGGAAATATATTTATAAACAAAAAACAAGTGAATGATTATGAGGTTAATTGGGGAAACTTGATAGGATATGTTCCTCAGAATTATTATCTTATTGATGGAAGTATTAAAGAGAATATTGCATTTGGACAAACTGAAGATAAGATTGATTTAGGTAAAGTAAATAAATCGTTAAATGTCTCTCAATTAAACAATTTAATTGAAAATCTTGAATTTGGTATAGATACAAAAATAGGTGAAAGAGGAATAAGATTTTCTGGAGGTCAAAAACAAAGATTAGCTATAGCAAGGGCAATTTATTTTGAACCAGAGATAATAATTTTTGACGAAAGTACAAGCGCTTTGGATAATGATACAGAAAAAAGATTGATGGATACTATAACAAAACTCATTGGTCAAAAAACTATAATTATTATTTCCCATAGGCTATCCACACTTCAAAAGTGTGAAAAAGTTTTTAAGATTGAAAATAAAAAGCTTAAAAAAGTTGAATTTTAAGGGATATTTAAAATTAAAATAATGTTAATCAATTTTATATATTTTTTTGTCTTTATAACTTGTTTTGCATCTGTTGGTGAATTTTTTAATAATTTCTATTTAAAAAATAGATCCTCACATAAAGATATTTACAGTATAGAAAATATAGTTTCCGCAATATTTATTTTTGGCATTTTAACTTTATTTTTTAATTTTTTTTTTCCACTAGGAAATAATTTTATAAAAGTATTTTTTATTTTATTAATAATTGTTTCTATAATTTTTTCTTTTAAAAAATTTTTAAAAATTTCTAAAGAAAATTATGTTCTTTTATTTCTAATATCAATTATATGCATGTATATGATTGTAGGATATGATGGCGCTTTATATCATTTGCCACATCAAAATTTTATCAGAGATCATAAAGTTATTTTTGGGTTATTTAATTTGCATGAAAGATTTGGTACTGTATCTATTTATGGTTATATATCCTCAATATTTTGGATAAAAAATGAACTATTAATATTATCTTTTTTTCAAGGAATTTTTTATTTTTTACTTTTTAAAATTATATTAGATTATTTAAAAAAGGACGACCTTACACAAAATGCAATTGCAATCAGTACATTAATTTTTATTCCAATATGGATTAGGTATGCTCAACCTTCTTTTTCCTTAATTGATTTTCCTACAGGAGTTATGTTTTTTCTTTCTTTTCTCAAAGCTACTGAAATCATAATTTTTAAAGATTTTAAAAAGGATAATTTTAAGATTTTTATAATATTATCTGCTCTATTATTTTTATTTAAATCTTCAAACTTAATTTTTGTTTTTTATTTTATATTTGTTTTATCAATAGTTTTAATTAATAAAAAAATTAATTTAAAAGAATTTATTATAATTTCAATTTTACCTTCATCACTAGTATTTCTTTGGATTTTAAAAACATTTATTAATACTGGATGTCTTATATTTCCTTTACCATTTTTTTGTTTTGAAACAAGCTGGTCTAATACAGAGTTAACAAAAAGTATTCTAAATGAAATTGTTATTTATGGCAAAATATATTTAACATATCTTAGCCGAGAAAGTTTGTTGTCATTTTTTAATCTAAACTTATTTATATTGATAACAATTTTCTGCAGTTTATTTTTAGTTTTAATTTTGATTTTTTATAAGATCTTAAAACAAAAGAAATTTAATTATTATGCAATTTTATTTATAGTTTTTTTTTCAATTTTAATTATCTTTAATCTAGAAACTGTGGTTGGTTTTTCTTCATTAATTAAAAGTGGAGTGGTAGAGCAAAAATTATTAGGAAAAAAAATTTTTTTTAGAGAATTATTTTTGTTAATATCATTTATATTACTATCAATTTTTTTAATTTATTTATTATTTATTAAAAAACTGAATTTAATTTTAAGTAAAAATAACAACTTTTTTTATTCACCATTTATTTTTATGATATTCTTTTTATTATCTTGGTTGTATTTGTCTCCAAATCCAAGATTTGGTTTAGGGTATTTTGCGGTAATACCTTTGTCTGTTGTTTTACTGTTTTCAAATCAATTAACAAACTTTATAAATATAAAAAAAACTCATATACTTGTTTTTTATTTTATTTATTCGGCTTTGATTGTAAATATATTGGTGAAAAATACATTCAGCTTGAAAGATTTTACGATTTTGCCATCCAAAAAAATTGAGAGAATAGACACAATTAATAGAAACGGCTTTGGTGTTAGGCCGGTAAATTATTGTGATTCTTTTGCAGATAGAAATCTTTGTTGGATTGAAAAAAATTGCTATTTTATAGAGAAAGATGCAAAAATTGAATATTTAAAATTCCAATATCCTTTAATAAAAAAAATAAAATCAAGAAATCACCCAAAGTGTGCTAAGAGATAATTTAATATGTTAAAAAAAATTGCTTTAATTACTGGAGTTACAGGTCAAGATGGCGCCTATTTAACTGAATTATTACTTAAAAAAAAATATGTTGTTCATGGGGTTAAAAGAAGATCTTCATCAATCAATACACATAGAATAGATAAATTTTATAAAGAAATACAAAATAAAAACTCTAATTTTATTCTTCATCATGGTGACATGATGGATACGCCATCAATCTATAACATTTTGTCAAAAATAAAACCTAATGAAATATATAACTTAGCAGCCCAATCCCATGTTGCAGTTTCTTTTGAACAACCGGAATATACAGCTAATGCAGATGCTTTAGGAACTTTGAGAATTTTAGAAGCTATTAGACATTTAAAGTTAGAAAAAAAAACAAAATTTTACCAAGCAGGCACATCAGAACTTTTTGGAGGAATTAGTAAAAAACCTAGTAATGAGAAAACTCCATTTTATCCAAGGAGCCCATATGGTGTTGCTAAAATGTATGCTCATTGGATTACTGTAAATTATAGAGAAGCATATGGTTTGTATGCTTGTAATGGAATTCTTTTTAACCATGAAAGTCCACTAAGAGGCGAAACTTTTGTAACTCAAAAAATTGTGAAAGGTTTAACTAAAATAAAATTAAAAAAACAAAAAAAATTATATATTGGAAACCTATATGCTAGAAGAGATTGGGGTCATGCAAGAGATTATGTTTATGCCATGTGGCTAATGCTTCAACAAAAAAAACCAGATGATTACGTTATAGCGACAGGAAAACAATATTCAATTAAAGATTTTATAAATTTAGTTGCTAAAGAACTTAGATTAAAAATATTTTGGAAAAAAAATAAAAATAAAAAAGAATTTGCTGTAAATGAAAATAATCAAATAATTATTGAGACAGATAAAAGATATTTTAGACCATCTGAGGTAAATCATTTACTTGGAGATGCATCTAAGGCAAAAAGAAAACTTAACTGGTCTACTAAAATAAATATTCAAAAACTTGTTCAAGAGATGGTTTCAGAAGAAATAAGTAAAAATTAATGTTAGTCACAGTAGTAACTGTAGTTAAAAATAATAAAAATTTTATAGCAAGAACTCTTGAGAGCGTCTTACAACAAAAGTATAAAAATATTGAATTAATCGTTGTAGATGGAAAATCAGATGATGGTACCTATAAAATTATTTACGATTATTTTAAAGAATTTAAACTGATTTCAAGAAAAGATAAAAGTGTTTACGATTCTTTAAATTATGCTTGTAAAATTGCCAAAGGAGATTTTTTATGTTTCTTACATTCTGGAGATGTTTATTATAATGATAAAGTAATTTCAACATTTGTAAAAAATGTTAATGGTATAGATTTAATAAGCTCCAATATTTTATACTTTAATGATAATTTAAATATTACAAGACTATGGAGGGCTCCCAATGACACATTTAATCAATATAATTCTCATAAATTTTCACATACTGGGATGTTTTATTCTAAAAAAATTTATAAAAAATTTCTTTACGATGAAAACTTCAAAATTTCATCAGATAGTAAATTTCTCTCAAAAATAGGTACAAAAAAAATTAAACATAAAAGTATTAATTTCTACTCAGTTTGCATGTTTAATAAGGGATTAAGTACAGAAATGTCTAGCTTAACTCAAAGAGTCAAAGAGGACCTAGACTATCTGATAGATTATCATAAGTATAAATTTTTATATTATTATTTTTTAAAAATAACACACAAAATTCCATCTTTTATAAATTTTGCAAGTAACATTAATAAAATAGAAAAAAAAATGTTTTATACTTTTAAAAAAATCGAAAAATCTTGTTTAAGAAAAAAAATTTATCAGATGGAATATTATTTTTTTTTCAAAAAAATAAAATTAATTAAAAATATTAATAAATTTATTAATAATAAAAATAACTTTGTTTTATCTGCTTTAAATTTAGCATTTTTAGGATCTTTATACTCAAAAAAAATAATAATATATAAAGATCTTTACCATTGGCCAGATGGATATTTACCATTAATGATTTCAAGAAGTTATAAAAATATTAATAAAGTTGCAGGTAGAAATTTGGTAAGAAATATAAAACTAAATAATAAAATAAAAGAAGTCCACGTACTTGGAAATTTAAATAAAGATCAGAAAAAATTTTTGAGGATTTTACTTAAAAAAACAGTTAGACACACTCAACTTCCATTCGGTAGCCCATCTTTTATTGCAAGCAAATGTCCAAAATTGAAAAAAAATGTTATATATTTTCTTACAATACCAACACCTAAGCAGGAACAAGTATCTGAGATACTGTCAATTAAAAATAAAAACTTTAAATTAGTATTACTTGGTGGGGCAATTAATATTTTAACAGGAGTAGAAAAAGAAGTTCCAAAAAAATTAGCTTACATAGAATTTTTATGGAGATTGAGATTTGAAACTTTAAAGAGACTGAGGCGTTTGATATCTACTACAATTTCATTTATCTTTCACTCAATTTTTGAGAAGAAGTATAATAATATTCTTAAATAAATTTAAATGTCTAAATTAGCAATAATTACTGTCCATAAGGGAAGTATTTTGAATTTAGAGAAAACAATTAAATCAGTCCTATCTCAAATTGAAAAACCTAAAAAGTTTTTAATAATTACGCCACATATTCAAAATTTATTTGTAAAAAAATACAAAAAAATTAAATTCATTAAATTTATAGTTGGTAGGGATAAGTCAATTTACAATGCTATGAATATAGGTCTTAATCTTACAAAAAAAAATAGTATATTATTTTTAAATAGTGGAGATATTTTTTATGATAAAAATTGCACCAAAATAGCATCAAAATATCTTAAAAAAAAATCTAAATTTATAAATATATTTAAAGTAGTTTTGAGACATAATAAAAGTTTATTTTTTCCAAAAAAAAAATACTTTCTTAGTAAAAGTTATTTACCGCACCCAGGTTTTATTAGGCCTCCAATTATTAATAATAATTATTTTATAAAATATATTGAGAATTTTGAGACTATATCTGATGGGATTTGGATGTTGAGCAATACAAAAATATTTAAACAACAAAAAATTAGTAAAAATTTTGTAATACATGAACTTGGAGGTGTTTCTACTGTACCAACCTTTAAATTAATGAATGAAAAGTTTAGATTATCTAAATCTCATTTTATTAAAGAGACTCTAAAATTTTTATTATATAAAGCAATAGGTCAAACTTTATATTATAGGTTAATTTATTTTAATAAATTTAATTTTAATGAGTCCAAAAAAAAATAGTTATTTCATTTGGGTATCAGACTGTTATTCAAATACTGGTGAAGGAAAACTCGCTATTAATTTTATAAAGAAGTTATCACATTTAAAAAAACACAATATAATTATAAAGACACCAAATTTACAATTTACAAGTTATGATCATTTTAAAAAAAAAATTAATTTAAATAATTTTTATAAATCAAATTTTTCTTTTTTTTTTAGATATACAGTATTTTTATTAGGAATTTTTTATTTATGGGTAAATTATTTATCAGGAAAAAAAGTTGTTTATATAAATTATTTACCATTATGGAATTTTTTTATATTTTTTTTATCACCACCAGGAACAATTTTTGGGCCGATCACAGGTTCACTATATAAAAGAAATAATAAAAATGAACTTTATAGTTTTATAAGAAAATATATTTTTCCATTTTTTTTTAAAATTAGTGTCTTTTTATTAAGATTAAGAAACTTAAAATATTTTTTTTCTACGTCTCAATTAGAAAGTGTTATAAAAAATAAAAATCTTAAGTATCTAAGTAACATTCAACTTCTTTTTTTTAAAAATAAAAATAAAAATAAAAATAAATATTATGATTTATTAATTTATAATAGAAAGCATGAAAATAAATTTTCTTTAAATTTTGAAAAAATTTTTTCTAATAAACTCTTTTATAATAAAAAAATTTTAGTTTTAGGTGAGAAAATAAATCTACCTAATATTAAAAATTTAGGATTTTTGCCTCATAATAAGGTTCAAAATTATTTAGATAAAACTAAATTTACAATTATTTCAGCAGAAAACATA
Organism: uncultured Pelagibacteraceae bacterium; assembly: GCA_902554745.1. Taxonomy (GTDB): domain Bacteria; phylum Pseudomonadota; class Alphaproteobacteria; order Pelagibacterales; family Pelagibacteraceae; genus Pelagibacter. The sequence continues at coordinate 4,477 of CACDQA010000018.1, read as the reverse complement.
TATTCATTTTTCTTTTTTGACTCAATAAGATCCTCAGTAATTACATTATTTAGTAACAAAATAAAATATAATAAAAAAATAATAAAAATTAAAAAAAATAATTTTATTAGTCTTGATGATACAAAAAAATTTTTAAATTTAATTATACCAATTTTAAACAAAAAAATTCGAACAGGTGTTCCAAAAATAAATACAAGTTATTTATATGATCTGTCAAAAAATTTTAATACTTTCAAAAAAGAATTATTTTAATTTTTTTGAGAATATTTGTTTGTTAGTAAATATATTGATATAATTGCAAATAAATAATCAATACCAAAAATAATAAAGCCATTCTCAAAAATTATTCTCATACTAAATACAATAAATAAAGTTATGAAAATTTTTTCATTTGTAGTCTGTGGTCTTTTAAAAATATTTCTAAAATACTCTTTTATTAGCAATATGTAAAAAACAAATAATGATATCAAACCCACTACACCGCCAGAAATATACTGATATGCTATACCAGATGCAGCATCATCAGATCCTATTATGGAGACAGGAGCACTTCCCAGCCTTTTTTTAACTGTCTCTCTAAAAAAAATCCTATCCATATTTGGACCATGTCCAAAAATAAATTTTTCGTTATTTATAAATATATAAATCCATTTGCTTAGTCTTCCAGTAGATAAATTATCTATTTTTCTAAAAAATGAATTTTCTTTAATTTGTAATGGAATATCTGAACCTACTTCATTATCGGTTACATTGTTACTTTCTCTTAAAAGCTTATTATTTTTTAAAAATGCTTGATAATTATGTTTTATATTATGAGAAATATCATGCTCTTTTTCGTTTTTAATTTGTTCTAGGTATACATTTTTTTGGAAACTTTTGTAATAGTTAAAAGAAATAGTTAATAAAATAACTGTTAAAAAAGTAAAATACCATTTTTCTATTATTATTTTTTTGTAATATAGATAAATAATAATATTTAAAACAATAACCATAAGAATATTAAATCTTCCCGAAAGATTTATTACAATAAAAATTGATAAAAATGCTAAAATATAAAAAGTTATTTTAATAATATTATTTTTGCTTTCAAAAAAATAAAAAATACAAAAAGCATAAATTAGTGAAGTTGATCTACCAAGTCCGTTTGAATTAAAGTATAAAGTATATTTTTCTCCGAAAAGAATAAATTCTAAATAAAAACCTCCATATTGAATATTAAAAAAGGAATTTTGATGAAAAAAAAGATATAATTGTATGAATAGAATAAAAAATGGAATAATAAAAATATACTTAAAAAAAATCGAATTTTGCAATTTAAAAAGATTTACAATATTTAAAGCAGCTGAAATCATAAAAATCATAGTAGTAAGAGATTGGATATTAAAATAGTTATATACAATTTTATTAGACAAAAGACCCAAAATTTGAGGAAATATTAAAAGAAAAATACAAAGAAGAAATAATTTATTTGTTTTAGTTTCTTGGATATATAAGTAAATAAAAATTCCTAGATTGATTATTAAAGAAAAAATTGAATAATTTGCTCTTGTAAATTCAATTAAATTTTTAAAAGAAATGCTTTCAAATAATCCTGGTATTCCTGAATGAAATATTGAGATAGATCCACCTAAAAATGAAAAAAAATTTCCAAAAAATATTATTACTGATATAAAACCCAATATATTGATATAATTAGCAAAATTTTTCGATCTATTTAATGATAAATAACTCATATCTAAATTCTACAAACTTCATTAAATATTTATACTATTTCCTACCTTTATCCATAGGTTTTGGTGGTTTTCTACCCAATGTTTTTATAATCCTAATTTCAATTATATTTCTTAGATTGATATTTATTAAATCAGTCAAAGTAGAACTTTTTCCAAATAAATTTTTTGTATTTTTATTAATTTTTTGGCTAATATCTATTTTAAGCTCTATTTTCTCAGATACTAAATTGGTTTCTCTTCAGTCATCTATTTTTTATATAAGATTTATAATATTTTCATATGCAATAAAATGGCTACTTGATAATAAAATAGTAAATCATAAAATTTTTTTTCAAATTCTCTTAGGAACTATTACTTTTATTTTGTTTTTCGCTATTTTGGAGTACATAACTGGATATAATATAATAATTGATGATCTTCTAAGATTTTTTGAGACTGGCCCTATAGAACCCAATACAAGAATTTCTGGACTTTTTGGTGACGAACAAGTTCTTGGCGGATATTTATTAAGAATTTTATTATTTTTATTAATTATTTACTCAATTGCAGAAAAAGAATTAACTAAAAAAATTAAGTTTTATTTTTTAATAATATTAATTTTCTGTGGAATATTTATTTTTCTTTCAGGAGAAAGATCCTCTATTTTTTTGTTAATCTTATCAATTTTATCAATTTTTATGTTAATTAATGGATATAATAAGACAAAAATATCAATTTCTCTTATTTTGATTTTAACATGGACTATACTGATTTTAAGTAAACCACATATACATAACAGGATAGTTCAACAAACTTTTTATTTACAACTTTACTCAAAAGAAAATAATAAAATTCAATTTTTTTCTAAAATTCATGAAGCACACTTCTCTACAGCATTAAATATTTTTAAAGACAAACCTATTTTAGGAGGTGGCAATAAGTCTTTTAGGACTCTTTGCCATTATCCAAAATATTCATTAAATATACCAAAATTCAAGACTGGAAAATTAGATGGAGTAACTATGGGTTGTGCAACTCATCCTCATAACTTCTATATTCAAATTCTTGCAGAAAATGGAATATTTAATTTTATAATAATAATCTTTTTTTATTTTATAATACTCAAAAAACTATTTATTCAATTTTTAAATAAATTTTTTTTTAAAAGAGAATACTTAGAAAATAAACAAATTTATACTTTGCTATTTTTTGCCGTTTTACTCTGGCCAATTGTGCCATCTGGAAGTTTTTTTACTAGCTGGATTGCTTCTACTTTGTTTTTACCAATTGCTTATTTATCAAAAGAATTTAATAAATAAGTAATGAATATTTTTTTTTTAATTATTTTATTAATAATATTTAATTTTTTATTTTATTTAAATTATAATAAAATTTCATTGATAATCAAAATCTATGATTACCCTGATCAAATACGAAAAAAACATTTAAACCCAATTCCGTTATTAGGTGGTCCACAATTGATTTTTAATATCTATATTCTTTATTTTGCAAACTATTATTTAAACTTTATTGATAAAGATTTTCAGTTTGATCATTTATTAATTTTTTCAACTCTAGTTTTTTTATTAGGATTTTTTGATGATAAATTAGATATTAATGTTACTTTAAAATTTATATCTCTTATGACAATAATTTTATTTTCACTTTTATTAAATGAAAAATTGTTAATTAGAAATCTTTATTTTGAAACAGGGAATTTAAATTTTTATATTGCAAAATACTCTCTATTTTTTACTCTTTTATGTTTTTTATTATTTCTGAATGCTTGTAACATGTTTGATGGTGCAAATTTACAGTTAGGTTTATATTGTGCCCAGGTCTTAATTTTTTTTATTATTCAAAATATTTTTTTATCGTTTTCAATTTTAATTTTAATATCTATAATATTTTTTATTTTACTTAATAAAGATGGAAAAATTTTTTTTGGTGACTCGGGCTCTTTACTCATAGGCTTCATAATTGCTTATCTCGTTATTAATCAATACAATTTTAATCCTCAAAAATTATCCTGTGAAATTATATTCTTGATTATGTTTTTACCAGGTATTGATATGTTTAGACTGTTTGTATTAAGATTATTGCACAAAAAAAATCCTTTTAAACCTGATAGAAATCATATTCATCACTTACTTGGTAAAAATTATTCTTTTTTAAAGTCTACAATAATAATTCAACTTACGATATTTTTTAGCTTGTTGATGGGTACACAATTTAAAATAATTTATGTTATTTTAATATTTTTATTATTTTATTTAGCTTTAATCACTTACCTCACAAAATTAAATTTAAAATAAGTAATTAAAATTTTTATTTTCAACAATATTTTTATATAAATATTCTCCTAAAAATTTATTTCCTGCTTCAGATAAATGAGATCCGTCTTTATATAAGAATTTCGGATTTGACTTTATTTTTTTTGGAAAATTGAAGTAAATAAAATTATTTTCAGTGACTATTTCTTGGATAGCTTTTATTTCCCAATTTTCTTCAGTATCGCAATTAGTCATAATTAAATTTTTATTTTTAAACTCATCTTTGATCAGAGAAATTATTTTTTTTGTAGTTTTAATTTTATCCTCAGAATTTATAGTATTAGTATTTTTTGATCCAAACTCAACTTTACTTAAAAGAAAAAAAAATTTATTTACTATTCTGCTATCACCAATAACGGGGGTTCTTAATATTTTTGAAATAAATGAATTATCATAAATTAATTCATTATTTTTTAGATAAGGTCTTCTAGT
>CACDQA010000017.1 GCA_902554745.1 uncultured Pelagibacteraceae bacterium | reverse complement strand
TCAATATGTGCGGAAATACTAGGTAATGTATTCATATCTTTTAAAAAAACCCAATATGAACAAAAGTGAAATTAGAGTCAACCCATTTTGGACAACCCTAGTATGTAAAAATTAAACTAATAATGATTAAAATTAATTATATAAAACAAATATGAGTACAGAAAGCTTTAATAGAACATCCGAGATTGTAGAGACCCCCTCTCAATATGTCGAAACTCCAAAAAGGGTTAACGTGGATGTTCTAAAGCAAAGACTTCTAGAAGAAAAGAAGAAGGAAAAAGTTAAACGAACAATAATTTTATCATCTGTTATCGTTTCTTTGGGTGCTCTAACGATGTTAACCTATTAAGGTTTCCAAATCTTTCTTTATCATATCCGGTATAGAAATTTCTTTTTTTGAGTTATTTTTATACCGGGCATATTTATTTTGTCCTGGATACATTATTTCTTTAACACCTTTTATCTTAGGAAGTTTTTTTATTGTTTTAATATTATCTTTAATTCTTTGGTTATAATTTTTTTGAAATAAATTGGCTTTAAAAGTAATAAATAAATGCCCAATATTTTGTGGACCTGAAAAATCATCAAATGGATCCTTTACTCTTCCTGCGTGATTTCCTCCAGTTAGAACTCCACTTAAAATGTCTACCATCCAAGCAAGTCCTGAACCTCTAAAACCTGCAATTGGTAATTGAACTCCCGCTAAAGCTTTTTTAGCATCTGTAGTTGGTTTACCAAACTTATCTAAAGCAACTCCCGCAGGAATTGATTGATTGTTTCTTGCTGCAACCCTTATTTTTCCTCTATTAATCATTGAAATTGATGTATCTAAAATAAATGGAATTTTAGAACCAGTAGGGGATCCAAAACAAATTGGATTTGTACCAAATAAAGTTTTTAAAGCACCATGTGGAGCAACTGCAGGTGGAGCATTTGTATAGATCATAGTAATTAAATTTTTTTTCACTGCTTGTTCTGCGTAATAACCAGATAAACCATAGTGACCACTATTTTTAACTGCCACCATTCCTATTCCAGTTTTTTGGGCATGTTTAATTGCAGTTTTAATTCCTAAATCAGCTGCAACAAAACCAATACTATTATTTGCATCAATGTGAGAAATTGAAGTAGAAATTTTTTTAATTTTAATTTTTGGTTTTGGATTAATTACTTTTTTAGAAATTCGATCACAGTACATCTTAAGTCTAGATAAACCATGTCCATAAGCACCAACTAATTCTGCATTAATTAATGCATTAGCAGAAATTAATGCATGATCTTTACTTAGTCCAAATTTTTGGAATATTTTAATAACTTGTTTTTTTAAAACTGGGGTCTTCATTTCATCCCCTTAACATTTATCCTTTTCCACGCCAAGGAATAGTTTTATCTATTATTTTTCTTAAAGTAATATCAAATAAAAGACCAAGTAGACCCATAATAAATATCGTTATCCAAATTACCTCATACTGAAAGTACTTTTTAGCAACGTTTTCAACAAAACCGATACCTGTTGTGCCAGCTAAAAACTCTGCAGCAACAAGTGTTCCCCAACACATACCAACAGCCACTCTAATTCCTGTAAGAATTTCAGGAAGCGAATTAGGGAAAATTACATGTCTTAAAATTTGTTTTTTAGTAGCACCTAATGAGTGTGCCGCATGAATTTTTGATAGCTGTGTTCCTGAAGCACCAGCTCTTGCTGAAATAATCATAATCGACAAAGAGACCATAAATAATAAAAATACTTTTCCTGAGTTATCAATTCCAAGTACAGAAATAATCAAAGGTGCCCATGCAAGAGGAGGAACAGGTCGATAAAGTTCTATTAACGGATCAAAAAAACCTTTGGCAAATCTGTTTAGACCCATAAACAATCCTAAAGGTACACCAATGATGATACCAAAGACTAATCCTAAAAATACTCTTAAAAAAGAATCCCAAATATGACCGAACGGAACAGGAACTTTAAATAATTTAAAATCACCTGTAACAACTTTTAACACATTACTTTTAAAGTTTTCTTTTACTATTCCATCTTTAGTATGAACCGGATATTCACCAGGCAATATATCTGCTATCCAATCTGGTAAAATAAATCCTATCATTTTACTTACATCAACCATCTCAATCCATAAAAGAGGAATATTTTTGTAGCCAACACTTGGTTTTGACATCAGGACGAATTTATTAAAAGTATCAGATGGTTTTGGCAGCCATCTACCTGATCCTTGTTCAGAACATGTAGGTCCACTTGCAACTATTGTTCCAGCTGGGAATAAAAGAATATCTATTAATCTTAATCCACCTTGTTCTTTATTTTGCAATTCGTCAAATTCAATTATTGCAGCCTGCATTTCGTTTAATGCATTAGGAGGATAGATACTTGCAAATTCTATTCTTCTTGCAATTTTAACAATGTTCTTTGCGTAATCAGATGCAATTTCCTGACTGTCATCTAAACCTTTTCTATAAGCTTTAATATCATCTTTAAGTTGTTTAATTGCATTTTTAAACTGCGGATTATGATTTCTTACTTTGAAAAATTTATCATTTATAACTTTTAGTTCGGCAGCTGCTGCATCAAATTTTAAACCTCTATTCGTTTGAGGTGCAGTTGGTATTTCTATTGTATTTTCTATAGAACCACTTCCAGAGTCTATTGTCGTTATTCCCCAACCACCTTGTTCGTTAATAAGTTTTTGTCTTTCAGTTTTCTGAGCATCTGTTTCAAAAGGATAATCTTTCTTTTGGAAATTTGAACTTAGAAGTTTTATTTCCTCAGTCATTTCTTTGATTTTAATTTTAGTTTCCATTTCCATTAGCTCTTCACTGGTTAAGAAAGGAATTAATTTAGATGTTCTATCAATATAGCTTACTAGAATTATTTTTTGTTGATCATTTAAATCTGGAGATCCATTTATTTCATTAGCAATTTTTTTAAGGTTTTTATTTTCAATTTTTATAATTGATGTGCTTTTAAATTCTCTTTCTTCAATTGGAAATTGATATTTTAAACCTAATAAGGACTCATTAATTTTAGCAACTTGGCATAATTCATTTGCTGATTTTGGATAGAAGCCTTTTGCGATATCCCATGAATAATAAAGCCATAACATGAGAATTGCACTAGTACCAACTATTACCCAGTGAGTTCCACCTTTTGCTCTTTCTGGATTACCAAATACTGCATCAACTTTTTCAGTTCTAATTAGTCTTCTTCCATAAAGAATACAGCCAATAACAGAAACAACAATTAATATTGTTACAAATTGGGTTAACATTAATTATCTTTCCCCATTATTTCTTCTTCCATGTTCCAAATCATCGATAAAATTTCTTCTCTTGTAGATGAAAATTCTTTATTTTTTTTAATTTCTCTTAAGTCTTGTGTAAGACCCATTTCAGCAAATGGAAGATTGTACTCTTTATGTATTCGACCTGGCCTTGGCGCCATTACATACAATCTTTCTCCCAGTAACAATGCTTCTTCAACAGAGTGAGTGATTAAGATAATTGTTTTACCTGTTTCTTTCCAAATTTTTAAAACTAAAGACTGCATTTTTTCTCTTGTTAATGCATCTAACGCCCCTAATGGCTCATCCATTAAAATTAAATCTGGATCATTGATTAAACATCTTGCAAGAGCAACTCTTTGCTGCATACCACCAGATAATTGATAAGTAGGCGTGTTACCAAAACCTTTAAGCCCAACTATATCTAACCACTCATCAACTTTCTTAGCTGTAACTTCAGGATCTTCTTTTTTCATCCTCAGTCCAAAATTTACATTCTCAGCAACAGTTAACCATTCAAACAATGCACCTTGTTGAAAAACCATTCCTCTTTCAACACCAGGTCCATCAATTTCATTATTGTTAAGTGTTATTTTTCCTGAAGTAGGTCTTAAAAATCCAGCAGTAATATTTAATAAAGTTGTTTTTCCACAACCAGAAGGACCAAGCACTGTGAGCAATTCTCCTTTTTTTAAAGTAAAGCTTACATCTTTTAAAGCATGAACTGTTTCTCCTTTAGGAGTTTTAAAAATCATGTTCAGATTTTGAGAAATCAGATCACTCATAAGTGCCTTATATTAGAAATTTTATAAAAAAAATAGGCACCAATTATAAAATCAGTGCCTATTTAAAAAGTTTTAAACCCTTAAAATTATAAAGGTAAGAAACTTGTATCTACAGCTCCTCCTGGAGTTCCCATACCTTTTAGGAATCCATCAAGATTACCACTTTCCATAGATTGTTTAGTTTCTTCTGGAGTTAAGAATTTGAAACCACTTAAAGTGTCTTTCATATCTGCTACTGTCATTTCAGAAGCTTTCGCCATAGAATTCATGTCAGCTTTACCAGCTTTATATCTAGCATTAGCTTCGTGAGTAACTTCGATGAAAGTTCTTAACATACCTGGGTTTTCTTTCATGAATTTATCTGTAACAGAAGTGATATCTATACCTAAGATACCAGCTGCTCTAGCTTCATCTACAGTTAAAAGTCTTGATCCAACTGCAGTTGCTGCTTTGATAGAATTACCACCAAATAAACATGCCATTACAACATCACCGCTTACTAATGCAGCAGCACCTTCTTCTGGGTCCATTTGAATAATATCCATTTTACTTCTGTCAGCACCAACAACTTTCATACTTTCATCAAAAACGTATTCAGCCATTGTTCCTAGTGGAACAGCAACTTTTTTACCTTCTAATTCAGTTGCGTTTGCTTTTGTAATTCCAGAAGCGTTAGATGTAACACATGTAGTTCCACCCATTCCGTATTCCATAGCAATATCAACTAATTTGATAGGTGCATTTGATTTTACAGCATTGATAAAAGGTACTAATCCTTGAGAGTAAGAAATATCAATATCTCCTGCTAACATTGCATCAGTCATTGCTCCACCATTAGTGAAATTTGTCCATTTTACAGGAACACCAAGAGCTTTAGCAAAATTCTTTTTCTGCATGTCTTCTAAATTTGGGCTTGGCCATTCTAGAAAGTATGCAACTCTAACCTCATTTGCAGCTGAATTAGCAACTGAAATTGATAGGTTAAGTGCAAAAATAGATCCTAGAATAAAACTTAGTATTTTTTTCATTTATTCCCCTATGTTTAATTAATTAAATTCTGGATATTTAAATTCAAATTGTCTCCGAAGTAAAACAAAAAAGAAAGTTTATACAATCATTGGTTGTGTCAATAATGTGGTAGTTAATCCATTTATTTTAGTCTAAAGAGGCCTTAAGATTAAATTAAATTATTTTATAGAAAAAATTTTTATGAGCACACAAAACAAAACAGCAATTCCAAATTCCTTAAATGAGCACTGGATGCCATTTACATCAAACAAAGATTTTAAAGAGAACCCTAGATTAATTGTTGAAGCTAAAGGTGTGTATTTAAAAAACCATCAAGGACAAACTCAAATTGATGCAAGCTCAGGATTATTTTGTAATCCTTTAGGTCATGGCAGAGAAGAAATTATTGAAGCAATAACAAACCAATTAAAAACTTTAGATTATTGTCAACCTTTCCAACAAGGTTTTGGTGGATCATTTGAATTAGCAACTAGAATTTCAAAACACACCCCAGGAAATTTGAATAGAATGTTTTATACTATTTGTGGTTCAACTGCTGTTGAAACTGCAATTAAAATTGCAATTGCTTATCACAGAGCAAGAGGAGATAGTCAAAGATTTAGATTTGTTGGTAGAGAAAGAGGTTACCATGGAATGAATATTGGAGCGACCTCTGTTGGAGGTATGGTTAATAATGTAAAAACTTTTGCAAGTGTTTTAATGCCGGGTGTTGTTCATATGAGACATACACATTTGCCAGAGCATAAGTTTGTGAGTGGTCAACCAGAAACAGGTGTTGAGTTAGCAGAAGATTTAGAAAGAATTTGTATGAACTTTGGAGCTGAAAATATTGCAGCTTGTATTGTTGAACCTATAGCAGGATCAACTGGTACATTAGTTCCACCTAAAGGATACTTACAAAGATTAAGAGAGATTTGTGATAAACATGGAATACTTTTAATTTTTGATGAAGTAATCACAGGTTGGGGGAGAACTGGTTCTCCATTTGCATCACAAGAGTATGGGGTCACTCCAGATATGATGACAATGGCAAAAGCAACAACTAACGGAATAAGTCCAATGGGTGTTGTTGCTTGTAAAGAGGATATTTATGATGCTATTGCAGAAAATGCCCCTAAAGGAACAATTGAATTATTTCATGGATACACTTATTCAGGAATTCCAATTTCTGTAGCTGCTGGATTAGCTGTGCAGGATATTATTGAAAAGGATGATATTTTTAATAGAGCAAAAAATTTAGCACCTTATTTCCAAGAAGGTTTAATGTCTTTAAAAGATATCGATGTTGTTGATAATATAAGAGGATATGGAATGATGGGTGGTATAGATATTGTTATGGACAAAAAACCAGGTGCGGCTGGATTTACTTGTTTCAAACATTGCTATGAAGCAGGTGTAAATTTCAAAGCTACTGGAGATTGTTTGATCATAGCTCCAATGTTTATTTGCGAAAAAAAACACATTGATGAAATTATTGAAAAACTTCGAACTGGAATAACAAATTACGCAAAAAGTAAAAAGAATTAATTTTCGTTTATGAAAATTGGAGTTCCTAAAGAGATAAAACCACAAGAAAATAGAATTGGTTTAACACCAGATAGCGTTAAAACTTTAGTTTCAGAGGGTCATGAAGTCTTGGTTGAAAATAACGGTGGATTTGAAGCTGGTTTTGAAAATGATCAATATATAAATGCTGGTGCTAAAATTACTAATACAGCTTCTGATATTTTTAATGATGCAGAAATAATTGTTAAAGTTAAAGAACCTCAAAAAGTAGAAGTTGATATGATTAGAGAAAATCAAATTGTTTACACTTATCTTCATTTGGCAGCTGCAAAAGAATTAACCGAGGGATTAATAAAATCTAAAAGTATTAATATAGCTTACGAAACTGTTACTGATGATAATGGAAGATTACCTTTACTTGCTCCAATGAGTGCTGTTGCAGGAAGAATGTCGGTACAAGCAGGTGCTCATTGTTTGGAGAAAAACCAAAGTGGTAGAGGTTTGTTATTAGGTGGTGCCCCAGGTGTAACAGGTGGAACAGTAGTTATATTAGGCGGAGGAGTTGTTGGAGAAAATGCTGCAGTGATTGCAACTGGAATGCAAGCAAAAGTTCATATTGTAGATAAATCAGAGGCTAGATTAAAACAACTTGTTGAAATGTTTGGAGATAAAATTATTCCAGAACAAAGTGATAAAACGGACTTAGATAAATTAGTTGCTGAAGCTGATTTATTAGTTGGTGGAGTCTTAATTCCAGGTGCAGAAGCTCCAAAATTAATTACTAAAGAAATGATTAAAACAATGAAAAGAGGATCGGTAATAGTTGATGTTGCTATTGATCAAGGAGGTTGTGTGGAAACTAGTAAACCCACAACACATGGTGACCCAACCTATATAGTTGATGATGTAGTACATTATTGTGTGGCGAATATGCCAGGGGGCGTACCTAGAACTTCTACTTTAGCTCTAAATAATGCAACATTACCTTTTTTAGTAAAACTTGCTAACAAAGGTTATGAAAAAGCATTGAGTGAAGACAAAAACTTTTTAGCAGGTCTAAATGTTTACAAAGGACAGGTAACTTATAAAGCTGTTGCTGATGTTTTCGGCTATGAATATTCTAATCCTGAAAAAATATTTAATTAAATCTTTATTTTTTAAAAAAGAAAAATTATAAAAAAATTAATGATTAAAAATAAAAATATTCTTATTGTTGGTGCTGGTGGTTTTATTGGGGGTCATTTGGTAAAAAAATTACTTAATGATGGAAATCAGATTGTTACTAGCGATATAAAACCTAAAGAATATTGGTTTCAGGACTTTGAAGAGGCTAAAAATTTTTATTCTATGGATATGAAAGATATTAGTAATTGCAGAAAAGTTACAAAAGACATTGATTATGTATTTAACATGGCTTGCAATATGGGTGGAATGGGATTTATCGAAAATAATAAAGCAGAATGTATGCAATCAGTTTTAATCAATACAAACCTCCTAATTGCTTGCAAAGAAAACAATGTTAAAAAATATTTTTTTTCATCAAGTGCTTGTGCTTATAATAAAAATAAACAACAAGATGTTTTTATTGATGGTTTGAAAGAAGAGGATGCATACCCAGCAGACCCAGAAGATGGTTATGGATGGGAAAAATTATTTAGTGAAAGAATGTGTAGACATTTTATGGAAGATTATGGAATCGAAGTAAGGATTGCACGATACCATAATATATATGGGCCATTCGGAACATATGATGGTGGTAGAGAAAAGGCACCCGCCGCGTTGTGCAGAAAAGTTCTTAATGCAAAAACAAATAATGATAATAAAATACAAGTTTGGGGTGATGGAAAACAAACGAGAACTTTTTTATATATTGACGATTGTATAGAAGGAACACTTAGATTGTTTGAGTCAGATTATTGTGAACCAGTAAATATTGGAAGTGATGAGCAAGTTTCGATTAATCAAATGATTGAAATAATTGAAAAAATTTCTGGTATTGACAAATTAGATAGAGAGTATCAGCTTGACAAACCAAAAGGAGTTAGGGGCAGATCTAGTAATAATGATTTGGTAAAAAAAATTCTTAATTGGAGTTATAAAATAAAATTAAAAGATGGTCTTAAAAATACTTATGATTGGATAAGTTCTGAGACAAAAAAAACTGGTTCAAACTTAAATAAATTTACAAAATCATATTAAATTGAGTAAAACTTTTCCAAGTACTGCCAAAGTTGTTGTAATTGGAGGAGGCGTTGCTGGTACTTCTTGTGCTTACCATTTAGCAAAATTTGGTTGGAAAGATGTTGTTTTACTCGAAAGAGATCAATTAACATCTGGTACAACTTGGCATGCTGCAGGACTAATAGGGCAATTAGGAGCAACCTCTACAATTACAAAATTAAGAAAATATTCTCTAGATCTTTACAAGGAGTTAGAAAAAACAACAGGATTATCTACTGGCCTAAAACAAAATGGAGCAATAACAGTTGCCTCATCTAAAAAGAGAATGCAGGAATTATTAAGGCAGGCCACAACAGCACAATTATCTAATGTTGAAGTTGAGGTATTAAGCCAACAAAGAATAAAAGAATTATATCCAGTAGTAAAAAACGAGGATCTAGTAGGCGGTATTTATATGCCAAAAGATGGTCAGGCAGACCCTGTTGGAGTTACAAATGTATTGGCTAAAGCTGCTAAAATGCTGGGTGTTCAAATATTTGAGAAATCACCAGTAAAAAAAATTTTAGTAAAAAATAAAAGAATATGTGGTGTTGAAACTTCTCAAGGGAAAATTGATTGCGAGTATGTGGTTTTAGCTACGGGAATGTGGTCTAGACAAATTGGAGAAGATATTGGTGTTAGTGTCCCATTATATCCTAATGAGCACTTCTATGTGATTACGGAGCCAATGAAAGATCTTCCTAAAGATTTACCTGTTTTGAGGGATTACAATGCTTGTCTTTATTTGAAAGAAGATGCTGGAAAAATGTTAGTTGGAATTTTTGAACCTAATGCCAAACCTGCTTTTAAAGATAGTGGTAGAGTTCCTGATGATTTTTCATTTGGAGAATTTCCTGATGATTTTAATCATTTCGAGCCTTACCTTGAAAAATCTTTTCACAGACTCCCAATGTTAGAAAACGCAGGTATAAGAAAATTTTTTTCAGGACCTGAGTCGTTTACACCTGATACTCAATATTTACTTGGAGAAACATCAGAAGTTAAAAATCTTTATACATGTTGTGGTTTTAATAGTATTGGAATAGCAAGTTCTGGAGGAGCAGGAAGAGTAACTGCGGAATGGATGATTAACGGACATATAAATGAAGATTTATTTTCTCTAGATATAAAGAGATTTCAAAAGTTTCATTCATCTAAAAAATTTATCATGGATAGAGTTACTGAAACCTTAGGGGACTTATATGGTATGCATTGGCCTTATAAACAACACTCAACTTCTAGAAATGAAAAATTATTACCTTATCATGATGAATTAAAAGAAGCTGGTGCATGTTTTGGTGTAGCAGGAGGTTTTGAAAGACCTATGTGGTATTCCTTAAATGGAGAAAAATCAGAATATGAATATAGTTTTAACTATCAAAATTGGTATCCATCAGCAAAACATGAAACGATAAATGCTAGAAAAAATGTTGGACTTTTTGATTTTTCAACTTTTTCTAAATTTGATTTAAAAGGTGAGAAAGTTCATAGCGATTTACAGAAAATTTGTACAGCTAACATTAAAAATGAAATTGGAAAAACTACCTATACACACATGCTTAATGAGGACGGCGGAATAGAAACAGACATAACAGTTGTCTGTATTGATAAAAATTATTTTAGAATAGTCAGTTCAGCAGCAACTAGAGAAAGAGATAAATTTCATATTTTAAAATATTTATCTGAAGATGTTAAATTTATCGATGTTACAGAAGAAATTTGTTGTCTTGGTTTATTTGGTCCTAAAAGCAGAGACATGATTCAAAAAATTAGTGATGAAGATTATTCACCAGAAAATTTTCAATTTGGATCAGGAAAAAATGTTTTGATTGAGAATATAAAAGTTTGGGCACAAAGAATATCTTATGTGGGTGAACTTGGTTTTGAATTATATGTAAATAAAAACGATGCATTGGATTTATATAAAATTTTAACTAATGAAGGCCAAAATTTTGGCTTATCTCATTGCGGTATGCATGCAATGGATATAATGAGAATGGAAAGTGGTTTTTTACATTGGGGCCATGATATTTCCCCAGAGGAAAATCAGTATCAAGCAGGTTTAAATTTTACTATTAGTTATAAAAAAAATTTTAATTTTATAGGTAAAGATGCATTGTTAAAAATTAAAGATAAACCTTTAGAAAAGACAATGATGATGTTTACATTAAAAGAAAGTAAACCAGGTCAACCTTTGTTGTTACATGAAGAGCCGATTTATTTAGATGATAAAATCATTGGAAGAACAACTTCAGGAAATTATTCATTCTGCTTTGATAAAAATTTATCATTTGGCTATGTTAATTCAGGAAACACAATAGATACGCTTAAAGACAAAAATTTATTCATAGAAGTAGAGAAGATCAAATATCCAATCGAAATTCTTTTAAAACCACTAAATACAAAAGACTTTAGAAAAATTTAATTATAATTTTATTGTATTTAAGTTAATTAGCTGGTTAGATAAATTGTGAAAAAAAACGATCAAGACACATCATTATTTAATACTGATATCGCTAGAAATAAAGATTTTGAAGTAGATAAGATTAAAACTACTAATGTAAATATTTTATTAAACAGAGTTCGATTAGACCAAAAAAGAACTTTAAAAAAAAGAATTGTTTTTTCAATTATTTTAGCTGGTTTAGTTAGCTCATTAGCTATTTATTTTATTATTTAGTTTAGAATTTGATTTAAAAAAGTTTATTGAAACAATAAAGATTTATATTATAAACCATTTATCAATTAAGGCGGGGTAGCTCAGTTGGTTAGAGCGCGGGACTCATAAGCCCGAGGTCAGTGGTTCGATCCCACTTCCCGCTACCAAAAAATTATGAAAGATATTTATATAACTTGGGAGGATTATCATAAAAAGATAGAGCAATTAGCTAAAAAAATCCATAATGATAATTTAAAATTTAATCAAATAATTTGTATTGCAAAAGGTGGATTAAGAGTTGGAGATATTTTTAGTAGACTTTTTAATGTCCCTTTAGCCATTCTATCTGTTGAATCTTACCATGGTGATAGTGATGATATAAAAAATCAACAAGGACAGTTTACTTTTTCAAGAGATTTAGCAAAAACTACTCCAAACTTAGGTTCACATGTTTTGTTAGTTGATGATTTAGCTGATTCTGGAAAAACTTTAATAAAAAGTATTAAATGGTTAGAGCATTTTTATGGTTTTTATTTTGATGAAAAAATTAAAACTGCAGTTTTGTGGCACAAATCAACCTCAAAATTTAAACCTGATTATTCTGTAGACTACTTAAAAGATTCCCCATGGATACATATGCCTTTTGAGAAATATGAAACTACAAATATTAAAGATTTTAAGTTTGAAAAATAAATTATTTAATTAAACTATCATTAAACTGATTTGATACTCTAACGAAAGTTGTACATTTGCTCAATTGTTTAAGTGAAGGAGCACCAACATAAGTACAGCTACTTCTTACACCGCCGAGAATATTTAAAATAGTATCGTTTATTTTGCCTCTATATTTTACTCTTACTTTTCTTCCTTCACTACTTCTATAATCTGATAGTCCGCCATAGTGTTTTTTATTAGCAACCTCAGAACTAGATCCATAAAACTCTATATATTTTTCTCCATTAACTTTAACAATTTTACCATTTCCTTCATCATGTCCAGCTAACATACCGCCAAGCATTACAAAATCTGCTCCGCCTCCAAAACCTTTAGCAACATCACCAGGACAAGTGCATCCACCATCTGCAATTACATGCGCACCAAGTCCATGAGCAGCATCAGCGCATTCGATAACTGCACTTAATTGAGGATAGCCAACTCCAGTTTGAATTCTTGTTGTGCAAACACTTCCAGGTCCAATTCCAACTTTAACGATGTCTGCTCCACTTAGAACTAATTCTTGAGTCATATCAGCTGTTACAACATTACCTGCAATTATTGTTTTAGTTGGGTATTTATCTCTTACTGATTTAATAAAATTGGTAAAATGTTCTGTGTATCCATTTGCAACATCAATACAAATAAATTTAAAAAAACTAAATTCTTTTAATACTTTATCTAAATTTTGAAAATCTTCTCTCTTTATACCAACACTAAGCGCTATATTAGGAAAGATTTTTTTAATATTTTTATTTTGTTTAAGTTTTTTAACATCATGTTGTTTTGTTAATGATGTAATCATTCCATATTCATTTAGTTTTTCAGCAACACCTAATTCTCCAACACCATCCATGTTTGCTGCCATTATTGGAATGCCTGACCATTCATTTTTGCTGTATTTGAATCTGTATGTTCTTAGAAGATTTACGTCTTTACGACTTTTTAAGGTACTTCTTTTAGGCCTAAAAAGCACATCTGAATAATCTAACTTAAGCTCTTCTTCAATTCTCATTGATAATTAAGTTATAATCATAATAATTTATTTCAAACATTATATAGCCTGTGGATAAGTTTTTTTACTTTCTAATGCCCTGGAAATTCAATTAAATTCTCAACTTTATAATTACTTTTTACTAGATTATCTGATCCACCTAGATCAAAAAGGTTTATTACAAATACAAATGCAGCAACCTTACCTTTTGATATCTCAACTAATTTTGCTGCTGCTTCAGCTGTGCCTCCAGTTGCAATAAGATCATCAATTATTAAAACTTCATCTTTTTCATTTATAGAGTCTTTATGAACCTCAATCGTTGCGGTTCCATATTCAAGCTCAAAATCTACCGAGTGAACATCTGCAGGTAACTTATTTTTTTTTCTAAGCATAATAAATGGTTTTTTAAGAATATAGGATACAGCAGAAGCAAATACAAAACCTCTAGACTCAATAGCTGCTATTTTTGTAAAATTATACTTTTTTGATCTTTCAATAATTTGATTAATTGTCTCTGCAAATGCATTTTCATCCTTGATTAAGGTTGTTATATCTCTAAATAAAATGCCTTTTTTTGGATAATCAGGAATAGATCTAATATAATCTTTTAAATTCATAATAGTTAAATATAAAAGTATAAATAAATAATTTTTTAAGTATGACAACAAATAAATTAGCAATAATTGGTGGTAGTGGTCTTTATGATGTTGAGGAGTTAAAAGAAAGAGAGTTACTTGATTTACAAACACCCTGGGGAAAACCTTCTGATCAGATTTTAAAAACTAAATATAATAGTAAGGAAGTTTATTTTTTACCAAGACACGGAAGAGGGCATTTTGTTTCTCCTTCAGAAATAAATTTTAGAGCTAATATAGATGCACTTAAACAGCTAGGTGTAACAGATATTGTTTCTGTATCAGCTGTTGGTTCTCTTAAAGAAAATTTACCTCCTGGAAAATTTGTGATTGTAGATCAATTTATTGACAGAACTTTTGCAAGAAAAAAAACATTTTTTGATGATGAGATAGTAGCCCATGTATCAATGGCTCATCCAACCTCAAATGGTTTAATGAATGCATGCGAACAGGCAATTAAAAAATCAAATATAGATTATCAAAGAAATGGAACTTATGTTGTTATGGAAGGACCTCAATTTTCTACATTAGCAGAGTCAAATTTATATAGATCTTGGAAAGCAGATGTAATTGGAATGACAAATATGCCTGAGGCAAAATTAGCAAGGGAGGCTGAAATTAGATATGCATCTGTCTCTATGGTTACAGATTTTGATTGTTGGCATCCAGATCATGAAAATGTTGATGTCCAGCAAGTTATTAAAGTTTTATTAGGAAACGCAGAAAAAGCAAAAATTATGATAAAAAATTTGATTGATAATTTTGAGAGTTATGTTGATCCAAATGATCCCACAAATAATTGTTTAGATGTAGCAATAATAACCGCTCCAGAAAAAAGAACCAAAAAAACTATAGATAAACTTAAAACAATTGCTGGCAGAGTTCTCTCTAAATGAATAAATATTTTTATAACTTATTAATTTTAGTTTTTTTAATTATTTTTTTTAAATTTCCTGAAAAAACTTATAAATTATACAATACCAGTATTGATCAAAGATTAAGTGATATTTATGGTTATTGTTATCCTCAGGGTTATGGATTTATTAAAGATATAAGGAATAAATTTAAACTTACAAATGTAAAAACATTAAATTTTGAAGATTTTG